>CALMPZ010000381.1 GCA_937871645.1 uncultured Polymorphobacter sp. | reverse complement strand
TGAAGAGCGCCAAACAAATGGGTGCAGGGCTCAGCCCTGCCCTGCCGGAGGCTCTACCGCGTAGCGCTGTCGTAGAAACGCAGCAGATCGGTGCGGAACGCCGCGAGCGACCCCGGTTCGATGTAGAACATGTGGCCGGCGGGATAGTAGGTAAAGCTCACATTGGGGCGAAGGCTGGCGTCGAGTTGCATGTGCGCGAGGTCATACTCAGCGCCGGTGAACGGCGTCGCCATGTCGTAATAGCCGTTCGCCGACAGCACCTTGAGGCGCGGGTTCTCGCGCATCGCCGCTGCCAGGTCGAGCGCGGTATCGGCGACCGGCAGCGGGCGGTTGATGCCCGGCGCCTTGTGCTTCCAGTCCCAGCTCGTGTTGATCTTGCTGTAATAGTTGGGGCGGTAGCTGAGCCTTGTCTTGTAGCCCAGCGGGCCGGTCAGATAGGTGTTGAGCGCGCCAACATAGGCGCCCGACAGCGCGGCATCGGCGGCGTCATAATCGGGGTTTTCGCCGCCGGCATCGACATCGGTGCCGGTGAAGCGCGAATCGAGGCGGCCGACGCTCTTGCGCTGGTCGAGCAGCAACTGCTTGCGGAAGCGGCCGAGTTCGACGCGCAGGTCATTTTCGAGCAGCACCTGAGTCGACAGCCCGGTGAACTTGCTGAGTTCGGCCGCCACCGCCTGGGCTTCGGCGGGTGCCAGATTGTCGCCCTTTTGCAGCGCCAGCAGATACGGCCCGCGCGCATAGGCCTGCGCCTGCGCGACAAAGCTGGCGAGGTCGGCGCCCTGCCCGGCGCGCTTGTGGTACCAGGCGGTGGCGGCATAGCTCGGCAGATAGGTGACGTCGAGCTGGTCGAAGCCGGGGTTGCGGATGCCGTAGTTGAGGATCGACGACACCAGCATGACACCGTTCATCGGCATGCCGCGCTGCTGCAGCGCATAGACGAGGCCGGCGGCGCGCAACGTGCCGTACGATTCGCCCATGATGAACTTCGGCGAATCCCAGCGATTGTTCTTGGTCACCCAGCGCTGGATAGCCTTGGCGAACGCATCGATATCGCCGTCGACGCCCCAGAATTCGGGGCCTTTCATCTCACCAAGCGGGCGGGAATAGCCGGTGCCGACGGCGTCGATGAACACCAGGTCGGAGCGGTCGAGCAGGCTGTGCGGGTTTGACACGAGGCGGTAGGGCGCCGTCGCCGACGCCGCGACATCGGGGGTATCGACACGCATCGGGCCGACCGAGCCCATGTGCAGCCACATCGTCGACGAGCCGGGGCCGCCGTTGAAGATGAAGGTGACGGGGCGGCTGCGCGCCGGGCCATCGACGGTATAGGCGGTGTAGAACACACTGGCGGTGGGTTTGCCGTCATCGTCGCGGATGATCAGCGTGCCCGGCGTCGCGGTGTAGTTGACCGTGCGGCCGGCGATTTGCACGCTGTGGCGGCTCGGTTGTGCGTCCTCGGTGGTTGATGCGGCAGCGACATCGGAATCGGGCTTGTCGCCGGACTCTTCGGTGCTGGTGCTGGTTTCGATCTTGGTCTTGCTGTCTGCGGCGATGCCCGGTGCGGCGATCACGGCTGTAGCAAGCAGGGCAGCAACGAACGGTGACAATCGGCGCATGGGGAACTTTCACAAGGCTGGCGTATTGCACCGACAAAGCACGCGCGCGGGGTGTGGCACAACCGCATTTTGTCTGGCAGGATTGCGCCGCGGGGCATGGGGGCCGCGCCCGGGGATGCGACCATGATCAAGCTTTACACGGCGGCGACGCCCAACGGCTACAAGGTGTCGGTGCTGCTCGAAGAGCTCGGCGTGCCGTACGAGGTCTACAAGATCGACCTGATGAAGGGCGAGCAAAAGCAGCAGTGGTTCCTCGACATCTGCCCCAATGGCCGCATCCCGGCGCTCACCGATGACGGGTTTGCGGTGTTCGAATCGGGCGCGATGATGATTTATCTCGCCGAAAAATATGGCAAATTCCTTCCCGCCGACGTGCAGGGCCGCAGCAAGGTCATCCAGTGGCTGATGTTCCAGATGGGCGGCATCGGCCCGATGATGGGGCAGGCCAATGTATTCTTCCGCTATTTCCCCGAGAAGATCCCCGCCGCGATTGCGCGCTACCAGGGCGAGGGCCGGCGGTTGTTCGGCGTGCTCGATACGCAGCTCGCCAAGGGCGAGTTTCTGGCGGGCGATTACAGTATCGCCGATATCGCCAACTGGTGCTGGGTGCGGACACACAGCTGGTCGGGCATCGAAACTAGCGGCCTGCCGCATCTCGAACGCTGGCTCGCGACGATTGCCGCACGGCCGGCGGTGCAGCGCGGCATATTGGTGCCCGAGCCGACGGCGAAGCGCACCGGCACCGACGCCAAGGACTTCGCCGACAAGGCGCGGACGATTGTCGAGTTGGGGAAGCCCTAAATCCCGCGGAAGTGCGCGAACTCCTCGATCGGCGCGCGCGCACTGTGCAGCGTGTTGACCGGCGCGCTGGTGTCGGCATGGCCGATTGCCATGCCGCAGAACAGCATGCGTTCGGTCGGCGTACCGAGGAAACCGCGGATGGTTTCGGGATAGATCGCCCAGCATTCCTGCGCGCAGCTGTCGAGCCCTTCCTCGCGCAGCATCAGCATCACCGATTGCAGGAACATGCCGAGGTCGCTCCACTGCGGCGGGCCCATCGTGCGCGCCACGGTGGTGAACAGCGCCACCGGCGCGTCGAAGAACGCGAAATTGCGCATGAACCACTTCATCCGGCCCGCCTTGTCTTCACGCGGCACGCCGAGCGCAGCGTACATCGCCTCGCCGATGCCGAAGCGGCGCGATTTGTAGGGCTCACTCAGGCCGTCGGGGTAGATGGCATATTCGGGGGTCTGCGCGCCCTTGGCGATGGCCTCGCGGACCTCCGCCTTGAGCGCTTCGAGCTCGGCACCGCCGACGACATCGACATGCCACGGCTGGACATTGCCGCCCGACGGCGCCCGCGATGCGGTCGCCAGCACGCGCCGGATGACGGCGGGGTCAACCGGGGCATTGGTAAAGGCACGCACCGATTTCCGGCTTTCGAGGGCTTCGCTTACTTTCATTTTGACTGTCCATGCTGGTTGAGCGTTGCCCCCCAATAGCCTAACAACGGTGCATGTTGTCCAGCCTGCCCAACATTTTGACATTGAGCCGCATCCTTGCGGTGCCGTTTCTGGTGCTGCTGCTGTGGGATTCGGGCTGGATCGGCCATCTGGCGGCGTTCGTGCTGTTCGGCGTGGCGGCAGCGACCGACTATCTCGATGGCTATCTGGCGCGCAGCCAGGGCACCGTGTCGAAGCTCGGCGTGTTTCTCGATCCGATTGCCGACAAGATCATGGTCGCCGCGACCATCGTCATGCTGGTGCATACCGGCACGATTCACGGCTGGGCGGTGATCCCGGCACTGGTCATCCTGCTCCGCGAAATCACCGTATCGGGCCTGCGCGAATATCTGGCGGGGCTGCAGGTTTCGGTGCCGGTCAGCCAGCTCGCCAAATGGAAGACGGCGTTCCAGATGATTGCACTGAGCGCACTGCTGCTGGCGGGCGCCACGCCGGTGCTGGCGCCGTGGCTGCCGGCGCTGCAGATCGGGCTGGTCAGCCTGTGGCTCGCCGCCGGACTGACCGCGGTGACCGGCTATGACTATCTGCGCGTCGGCCTGAAGCACATGTCATGACGCAGCTGCTGTATTTTTCCTGGGTGCGCGAAAAACTCGGCAAGGACGGCGAGGAAATTGCGTTGCCGGTATCGATTGCCACCGTCGGCGAGTTGCTTGACTGGCTGGCGTCGCGCTCGCCCGCACATGCTGCAGCACTCGCTGACCGCAGCCGGTTGCGCGTTGCGGTCAATCAGGAATTCGCCGACGACTATACCCCTGTTGGCCCGGCCGACGAGGTCGCGGTTTTTCCGCCGGTGACGGGCGGCTGAGATGATTTCGACGCGGGTCCAGGCCGAGCCGTTCGACACCGCCGCCGAAATTGCCGCGCTATCGGCAGGACGCACCGATATCGGCGCGGTCGTGACCTTCACCGGCTTTGTCCGCGACTTCAGCCACGGCGCATCGGTCGAGGCGATGACGCTCGACCATTATCCGGCGATGACTGCCAAGGCGCTCGCCGCCATTGCCGCAGAGGCCGCTCAGCGCTGGCCGTTGCAGGGCGGCACCGTCATCCACCGCCACGGCCGGCTGCTGCCCGGCGACGAGATCGTTCTGGTCGCGGTCGCGTCGGCGCACCGCGCGGCGGCGTTCGAGGCGGCGGCGTTCCTGATGGACTGGCTCAAGACCAGGGCGCCGTTCTGGAAGCGCGAAGAGGCCGGCGGGCAAGCGCGCTGGGTCGAAGCTCAGGCCGGCGACGATGCAGCGGCGGCGCGCTGGGACTAAAGGGAGCAACGACGATGGCGAAGTTCACACCCAATGTGCCGGTGGTCAGCAACACCCCGCTGGTCAAGGTCGATATCGATCTGGCGAACCCGCTGCCGCCCGGCCGCCATCACTTCAGCCTGGTCGTGGTCGACGATGCAGGCAACCAGTCGCAGGCCGACACCATCGAGGTCATTGTCCGCGATGACAGCGCCCCGACCGCCGTGCTCGATGTCGTCGATGCCAATGGCAGCCGCGTTGCCGCCGTGGTCGGTGCGGGCAAATCGTTCGGGCTGTCGGGCGCGCGATCGTTCGACCTCGCGCCCGGCAAGATCGCCGAGTTCCGCTTCACGATGCTGCCGCGCCCCTGAGCGCAGCGGGGCCGCTTTGGTCCTGTGCGGTGATGACCCAAGCCGTTGCCGGGGTCATCACCACAACAGGCGATCAGGCGTGTCCAGGTGCCGAGACAAACCGGCGACGGCGCAGCGCACCGCCGATCATGCCAAAGCCGGCGATCATCATCGCCCAGCTGGCAGGTTCGGGAACGGCCAAGTCATAGCCCATCGCATCAAAGGCGATGAGGTCATACTTCGAAATCTTCATCAACGGGCGCACGCTGCCGGGGCCGCTGGCGGTCGGATCCATGATACCGATCGGCGGCGAGATGTTGAGCAGCGTATCGTCCTTCCAATGGCTGGCCTGCCGCAGATCGCCATTCAGCGAACCGGTCGAAAGCAGCGCGATGCAATTACGGCCAGCATTGAGCGAATAGCAGGGCGTGCCGCCGACCGACCAGTCAAGCGTCTGGCTGCCGTTGAACGAGCCATAACGATACAAGTCGTTGACCGTTCCCCATGCAATATTGTTGAGGCCGCGACGACCGGGCAGAGCCACGCCCGGCAGTGCATTGACGTCGGCTGTGTCGACACCCGAACGGAAGCCAAGTGCATGGCCGATTTCATGCGCAGCAACACCGACAAAATCGAACGAGCCAGCGGTGATTCCATCGCTCGGATCGAAATCCCAGCTGAAAGCGTCGCTGAACGACACCGAACCGTCACGGCCACCGGCGTTGGTCGTGGGATTGTAGACCGGATTGAGCCCGAGTGCCTTGACCTGCGCAGTGTTGATATTGTTGTTCAGATTGTCAAAGCTGCCGTTGTTGTCAAGGAAGCGCAGTGTCGAGTCGATGGCCCCCGAAACCGGCGGCTCATTCGATACGAAGGTCAGTGCGGTGCCACCCTGTAGTGACGCAACCGCAGCCTGATCGAATATCGACTTCGCATCCGCAGCAAGCAATTGCGCCAGACCGCCGTAGTTGATGGTGTTGGTCGTCGAGCCGGTCGAGCCGAGAATGTTCGGTCCAAGCGTTGAAAATTTCACGTCAAGATTGATGGTGATCGGATCCTTCAGGAACTTCGACCACATCGCCGCCGCGGCTTCGAAGCCGGCGCGGGCCTGCGTGCCGACGCCGACGCCGCCGAGATCATTGAGAACGAAGGTCATGCCGCCCGACACGATCGAACTGCCCAGCGACTGCTGCGGCGCATAAAGGCTGCTACTTTCGAGCGTCAGCGTTCCCTGGTCGTCGACCGATTGGTGATTGCAGCTGGCTGTATGAACGTGGCCGACATACGACTGCGCCATGGCAGGCACCGATGTGGCAAGCAAGAAAGGTAGCAATAGTTTGCGCATCACAATGTTCCCCTGTTGAAAAAGTTTAGCCCCGTGCGGTTCATACTATGCAAATGTCAAAAACATGCAATTTGTCAAATCACCATAAACCGATATTATGGCCATCCCAGCTACAGCGATGGCCCTGACCAGCGCCAAAGGCGGTGGCCAGGACGTTGCAAGTTGCTCCTGGCAGCCGCAGCACAGCCAACGCGGTTAGAGGATCAGGCGACGTTGATGACCACCTTGCCGGTGGCCTTGCGGTCCATCAGGTAGCGGATTGCTTCGGCACCCTTTGCGAGTGTGAAGTGCTTCGAAATGTGCGGCTTGAGCTTGCCTTCGGAATACCAGCGCAGCAGCTCCGCCATGTTCTCCTGGTGCAGCTTGGGATTGGCGGCGGTGAACGCGCCCCAGAACACGCCGACGATCGACGCGCCCTTGATCAGCGGCAGGTTGAGCGGCAGCGACGGGATCTGACCGCCGGCAAAGCCGACGACGAGATAGCGGCCGTTCCAGGCGATCGAGCGGAACGCCGGCTCGGCGTATTTGTCGCCGACGGGGTCATAGACGACATCGACGCCCTTGCCGCCGGTCATCCGCTTGATTTCGTCGCGCCAGCCGTCGTTCGAATAGTTGACGACTTCGTCGGCACCGTACTGCTTGCACAGCGCCAGCTTCTCGTCGGTCGAGGCGGCCGCAATGACCTTGGCGCCCATGACCTTGGCGAGTTCGACCGCGGTCAGCCCGACGCCGCCCGAGGCGCCGAGCACCAGCACGGTTTCACCGGGCTGGAGGTTGGCGCGCTGCTTCAAGGCATGGTGCGAGGTTCCATAGGTCATGGTGAAGCCGCTCGCGACATCGAACGGCATGTCATCGGCCATCGGGATGACCTGCGGGCGGTTGGCGATCAGATACTCGGCCATGGCGCCGTTGCCGATCATCGCAATGACGCGGTCGCCGACCTTGAGGTCGGTGATCCCCTCGCCCACTGCATCGACCACGCCGGCGGCCTCGCCACCCGGCGAAAACGGCAACGGCGGTTTGAACTGATACAGGTTCTGGATGATCAGCACGTCGGGGAAATTGACGCCGGCGGCATGCACCTTGATGCGCACCTGGTTCTTGCCGGGTTCGGGCACGGCAATGTCATTGAGCTGGAGGGTTTCCGGCAACCCATGTTGCACGCACTGCAAAGCCTTCACGCGATTCTCCCAAGTTGGTTTTTCCAATTGCGCGCACCATAGAGCGAAATGCACCGCCGTCGAGAGGTAGAATGGAAAAAGAGCCTCCGGCGGGCAG
>CALMPZ010000380.1 GCA_937871645.1 uncultured Polymorphobacter sp. | reverse complement strand
GCTGCTGCACGCGCTGCGCGACACCGGCAGCCCGGTCTGGCTGGCGGCGCGGATGCTGCGTGCCGGCAGCGATGCGCGGCAACTGGCGCGCGCCATGGCGCTGGGGCAAGCGGCCGGCGTGCCGCTGATCGCCACCAACGACGCGCTCTATGCGACGCCCGAATGTCGCCCGCTGCACGACGTGATGACCTGCATCCGCGAAGGCCGGACGGTCCGCACCGCTGGCCGCCGCCTCGCGGCCAATGCCGAACGCCATCTCAAGCCGCCCGCCGAAATGGCGCGGCTGTTTGCTGCCTGTCCCGAAGCGGTGGCGGCAACAGTCGAACTATTCGATGCGGTGCGATTCCGGCTCGATGATTTGCGCTACGAATACCCGCACGAACCGGTGCCGCCGGGCTGGACGCCGCAGGACTGGCTCGAACATCTGGTCGCCGAAGGTGGCCGCGCCCGCTTTCCCGACGGGCTGCCCGACGCCTATCGCGCCACGCTGGCGGAGGAGTTCGAACTCATCCGCGCGCGCCAGTACGCGCCGTATTTCCTCACCGTCCACGACATCGTCTTCTATGCGCGCTCGCTCGATCCGCCGATCCTGTGCCAGGGTCGCGGCAGCGCCGCCAACTCGCTGGTCTGCTATTTCCTAGGCGTCACGCCGATCGATCCGGTGCGCGAGAAGCTGCTGTTTTCACGCTTCATGTCCGAAGAGCGCCACGAGCCCCCCGATATCGATGTCGATTTCGAACACGAACGCCGCGAGGAGGTGATGCAATACATCTACCGCCGCTATGGCCGCGAACGCGCCGGCATCGCCGCCACCGTCATCCATTACCGCCAGAAAAGCGCGATCCGCGAAGTCGGCCGCGCGCTCGGGCTGACCGAGGACGTGACCGCGCGGCTGTCGGGGACGATCTGGGGCCGCTGGGACGCCGACCAGCTCCCCGGACAGCTGCCCGACACGCGGCTTGCCGAAGCTGGCCTCGACGCCGCCAACCCCGAACTCGTGCGGCTGCGCGATATGGTCGAGCGCCTGCTCGAATGCCCGCGGCACCTGTCGCAGCACGTCGGCGGCTTCGTGCTGACCGAAACCCGGCTCGACGAACTGGTGCCGATCCACAACGCCGCGATGCCCGACCGCACCTTCATCGAATGGGACAAGGACGATATCGACGCGCTCGGGCTGATGAAAGTGGATGTGCTGGCGCTGGGTATGCTCACCTGCATCCGCAAGAGCTTTGACCTGCTG
>CALMPZ010000379.1 GCA_937871645.1 uncultured Polymorphobacter sp. | reverse complement strand
GGTCGGGCGTCGCGAACGGCAGCGCGCCGGGCCGCATCAGCGTGCCGACGGTATATTCATTGTGCCACTTCATCAGCCCGGCGCCGGCCTGGGCGCGGGCTTCCTCGCGGGTTTCGGCGATGTGCCAGGTCATCAGCACGCGCCAGTCGTCGCGGCTGATTTTCTCGCCCGACTTGGCGGCGGCGGTTTCGGCAAAACCCCATTGCGTCGGCAGCGCCGCCAGTCCGGCGTTCGAATTCGAGCCGATCGACAGCACGCCGAGGCCGTATTTGCCGGCCAGCGTCATGCCCGACGGGCTGATCGACGAGGCAACGACGATCGGCAGCTCTTCCTGCAGCGGGAACAGCTGCAGCCGCGCGTCCTGGAGTTTGAACCAGTCACATTCATAGGTAACCCGCTCGCCCGCGAGCAGCCGGCGGATGACGCCGATAGCCTCGTCCTGGCGGTCGCGCTGCGTCATCGGATCGATGCCGAGCGTATAGGCATCCGACGGCAGCGCGCCGGGGCCGGTGCCGAAGATCACCCGGCCGCCGGTCATATGGTCGAGCTGGACGATGCGCTGCGCGACGTTGAACGGGTGGTGATAGGGCAGCGAGACGACGCCGGTGCCGAGCCGGATGCGGTGCGTGCGCTCGCCGACCGCCGCCAGGAACAGTTCGGGCGAGGCGATGACCTCCCAGCCGGTGGAGTGGTGCTCGCCGACCCAGAATTCGTCGAACCCGAGTTCGTCGAGATGCTGCGCGAACTTGATGTCGTTGCGCATCTGCAGCATCGGGTGCTCGCCGATGGGGTGGTGCGGTGCGAGAAATGCACCGAATTTCATGCGCGCCATCGTGATGCTCCCCCGGCTGCCCTGCATGGGGTGCCGTTTCATTGCTTGTTATAAGGCGCCGAACCCGAAGGGCACGGCGCCAGCTTACCGGCATTGATCACGGTGCGCCGATCGTTTGTCAATAAGCTTGGAGTGCACTCTAATCTTGGTGGCTGCGACAACTTCGGCGTTGCGACAAGGCCGGCGTGCGCTACAGCTTTGTTCAAACGGGCAGTCGCGGCCTTCACTGCGGCGAGATCCGTGACGAGCTTAGGGGAAATCCGCCATGATGCTGCTCTACGACCACCCGTTTTCGCCCTATGCGCAGAAGGTCAAAATCGCGCTACGCGAGAAGGGCTTGGCGTTCGAAGCCGCATTGCCCGGCGGGCTGGGGGCAGGCGGTGCGGCGGGCGAGTTCGTTGCTGCCAATCCGCGCGCTGAAGTGCCGGCGCTGATCCACGACGGCGTCGCCGTGTTCGATTCGACCATCATCCTTGAGTATATCGAGGACTTGCAGCCAGCACCGCCGTTGCTGCCCGCGACGCCGGCCGAGCGCGCCCGCGTGCGCATGCTCGAGGAGGTAATGGACACGCATTACGAGGCGATCAACTGGGCGCTGTCCGAAATCCGCGCCTTCCGCCGCGCCGAGGGTGCCGAGGCCGACGCGCTGCTTGCCGCCGCGCGCCGCCAGCTCGATGGTTACTTCGCGTGGCTCGAACGCCAGCTCGGCGACCGCGAATGGTTCAACGGCACCGCGTTCGGCTGGGGCGACCTGGCGGTGGCGCCCTATCTCAACGGCTCGCGCGGCCACGGCTTTCCGGTACCGGAAGACTCGAAGCTCGCCGCGTGGCTGCTGCGCGCCAATGCGCGCCCTTCGGTCGCCGCCACGACGCAGGAGGCGATCGACATGGCCAAGGTCGCGCCGATGACCAGTGTCGCCGACATGGTCGAAAAGGGGCTCTTCAAGCGCGAATATCGCGATCACCGGCTCGAATGGATGGTCAAGAGCGGCGGGATCGACGTGGTGTTGAAGGGACTCGAACGCGCCAACATCCGCTTTTCCCCCGATTTTCAGTAGGAGCATAGGCCCATGACCGAATTGATCCTGCACCACTATGATACGTCACCATTTTCCGAAAAGATCCGCGTGATCTTCGGGCTCAAGGGTCTCGCCTGGCACTCGGTGATCCAGCCGGTGATCATGCCCAAACCCGATCTGACGCCGCTGACCGGCGGCTACCGCCGCATCCCAGTCCTGCAAATCGGCGCTGACATTTATTGCGACAGCCAGGTGGCAATCGCCGAGCTGGAAGCTCGCTATCCCGCGCCCGCGGTCGTTCAGCCCGTCGACTGGGCGGTGAATCTGTGGGCAGACCGGTTGTTTTTTCAGGCCACCGTCACTGCGGTGTTCGCGGAACTGGGTGACAAGACCCCGGCGGATTTCATGGCTGACCGCGAGAAGCTGTCGGGCCGTCCGTTCGATGTGGCCGCGATGAAGGCCGGCGCCGGCGTCATGCGCGCGCAGTGGCGTGCGCAAGCCGCGTGGATTGAACAGGGCCTCAGCCGCGGCCAGCCATTCCTGGGCGGTGCAGCGCCGTCGCTGGGCGATGTTGCGGCGTATATGAACGTCTGGTGGCTTTGCGGCGCGGTGCCGCAAACGGCAGCTGCGCTGTTGAACGGCCTGACAGGCGTGACGGCATGGCTTAGGCGGGTGCAGGCGATCGGTCATGGCACACGCAGCGAGATGGCCCCGGCCGCGGCGCTCGCAGCCGCGCGGGACGCCAGTCCGGCCCTGCCACCGGCGCATGATCCGTACGACGTTGCAGGCCTGGCGCCCGGTGCGCCAGTGCTCGTTTCGGCCGACGACTACGGCCGCGATCCAATCGCCGGCACGCTGGTGGCGACGACGCCCGATCGAATTGTCATCGCGCGTGAAACGACCGTGACAGGGCCGGTCAACGTGCACTTCCCGCGTGTTGGCTATCACCTGAATCCGGCGGATTGAGCGCCTGGCTAGCCGCTTCCGGGTCGGCGCCTCAGCGCTGATCTGGCGATCTAGGACGTTCTCGGCAATAACCGGGCGCCGGCCATCGTTCTGGGGTAGGACGCGCCAGCGTGGCCGCGCCTTCAGCGCCTGCAGGTGCATCAGACGTTCGAAATAATGCAGGCCGCATTGCTGACCTGCGGCCTGCACATCATGCCAGACCCGCCGCGCAGCATATATCCGATAGCTGGCGATGAATCTGGCGCGCACCTTGGCGCCAAGCATCTTGTTGCTGCGCGCGCGCGTTGGGCGTGCGACCCAGCCAGCCGTGGAGGCCACTGCGCGAGACGCCGCCAAAGGATCCTGGGAGCCTCGTAAATCCACGATTCCGGCAGCAGCTCGATGCGGAGTAGTCTGCTAACCAGACAATGCATCGTGAGCGCTCGGCTGCGCCCTTTCCGCGACTTTCAAAGCCGACGATGCGCCACGCGCACAACCAGACCTTGAGGCCATGATGGAGATGGCACGAGGCGAACATTCAGATCCCCGCCAAAGTCGCCCCGAGAATCGTTTTTACTATTTGTGCTCTTCGTGCCCTGGCGCCCAGATTGTATGCGAATCGATGCGCAGTTTGAAGAGCCCCCGGGCGGCCTCGGCGCGCGCCATGATTTCGCTGCGACGGGCGTCGTTGGCCTGCCGCTCTGCATAAAGCAGATCGGTCAAGTCGATTGCGCCGAGCTTCTGGCCGCGGGCCATGCGCTGCGCTGCGGCTGCGGCGCTTTCGACAGCGACCTGCGTTGCCCGCCACGCCGCAATCCGGGTCTGCGCATCGATCAGATCGGTGTCGGCGGTGGCTTCGACCATGCGGCGCGCCTGGAGGAGGTCGATGGTCGCGACATTGGCGTCGGCGGAAGCCTGGTCGGCGGCGGCGCGGCGGTAACTGCCGCCGATCGGCATCGACGCGACCACGCCGATTCCGGTCTCCATGCCGCTGCGCTCGCTGAGCACCCGGACGCCGATCGTCGGATCGGCGACCCGGTCCTGACGAACCCGCCGTGCCACGACATCGAGCCGGGCCGCCTCGCGGTCGGCAGCGCGGATCTCATGGCTGCGCTCGATGACCAGATTGCGCAACTGCGGCAGGCTTTCGGCAGGCAATACCGGTGCCCCGAGCGCGGGTGGCTCGGCGGGCAGCGGCAGGCCCGGATAGGTGGCGGCAAGCATCGCCCGCGTGCGCTGCTTCGTGCTCGCCGACACCGTCAGCTGCGCCTGCGCCTGCGCCAGCGCCGAGCGTGCCTGGTCGACATCGAGCGCGGCAGCATCGCGCAGCGCGGTCCGGAGTTCGGTTGCCTGCAGCGCCTTCTGGTAGCTGGCGACGGTCGCTGCATCGTTGCGGTAGAGTTCACCCGCGAGCAGCCAGTCATGCCACAGCCCCGACAACGTCAGCGCGGCCTGGTGCCGGGCATCTTCCATCAGGTTTTCGGCCACTTCGACCCCGAGCGCGCCTGCGGCGCGGTCGAGCGACGCTTTGCCGGGCAAGCGCACGGCGCGGCCGACGATCGCGTCGAATTCGTCATAGCTGCCGACTTGATCGATCGTCCGGCGCAAATAGTTGCCGGTCACCGTGACTTCGTGCGTGCCGGCGTCGAGCATCCGCGCGCGTGACAGTGCCGCGTCGACCCGCGCTGCCGCGGCCGTCACACCAGGGTCGCTGTCCAGCGCTTCGTCGACGGCGGCTGTCGGGGGCAGGTCGGTGCGTTCAGCCCGCACAGGCGCCGTCACAGCGACCGCGAGCACGACGGTTATCAACGCGGGCCAGCGCATCATTCGAACCTGCCGCGGCCGGCCAGCGAGACGGTTTCCCAACGCACCGCGCGCGTGCGCCGTGCGGCAGCGACTGCTGCAATCAGCACATCGGTTTGCGCGCGCGCCACCGTGACGGATACCGCAGCCCGCTGCAGATTTCCCGTCACCTGCTCGGCCGTCAGCGCGTCGGAAAAGTCATGGCCGCGCACGGCTTCACGATTGAAATGCACCGGTTCATTGGTATTGGCGCGTAACGCCGCAAGTACCTCATCGCTGTCGTCGACGGCGCAATAGAAGGTGATGACAACCTCATCCATCGCGGGCCTCCTCGCGGCTTTCGCCGAAGCTTTCGAACAGGATCGGCAGCAGCACCAGCGTCAGCATTGTCGATGTCACCAGCCCGCCAATCACCACGATCGCCAGCGGCTGCTGAATTTCGGAACCCGGCCCGGACGCGAACAGCAACGGCACCAGCCCGAAGCCGGTAATGCACGCCGTCATCAGCACCGGCCGCAGCCGCCGCTCGGTGCCGATCCGCACGGTCTCTGCCATCGTCCGGCCTTCGTATCGCAACTGCCGGAAGTAGGCGACCAGCACCAGCCCGTTGAGCACGGCAATGCCAAGCAGGGCGATGAACCCCACCGATGCCGGCACCGACAGATACTGCCCCGACACCCACAGCGATACGATGCCGCCAACCAAAGCGAACGGAATATTGAGCAGGATCAGCACCGACGCGCGCAGCGACCGCAGCGTTGCGTACAGCACGAAAAAGATCATCAGCAGCGCCACCGGAATGACCAGCATCAACCGTGCTGCCGCACGTTGCTGGTTCTCGAACTGGCCGCCCCATACCAGCCGGTAGCCCGGCGGCAGCGTCACATTCGCCGCCACGCGCGCCTTGGCTGCTTCGACATAGCCGACCAGATCGCGCCCCGACACGAACGCCTGCACCAGTGCATAGCGCGAGCCATTTTCGTGATCGAGCCGCACCGGCCCTGCGACGTGGCTAATTTGCGCCATATCGCTGACCAGCGCGAGGCTGCCGCCGGCCGTACGCAATTGCAGATCGCCAAACCGTGTCGGATCGCCGCGAATATCGTCGCTGCCGCGAATGACGATGGGCACGCGCTTCTGGCCTTGTGCAACGATACCGGCGTGCATGCCTTCGAGCTGCGCGCGCAACGCGTCTTCAAGGTCGCCGATCGGCATGCCGTAGCGCCCCGCGGCGGTCCGATCGATGTCGAGCTGGAGATAATCGACGCTGTCGTTGGCGACGGTCATCACTTCGGACGCGCCGGGCACGGCAGTCAATTCAGTCTGGATCTGCGCCGCCAGACTCGACAGCGTCGCAAGGTCGGGGCCGAAAATCTTGACCGCCAGGTCGCCGCGGCTGCCGGTGAGCATTTCCGACACGCGCATTTCGATGGGCTGCGTAAAGCTCGGCTTGAC
>CALMPZ010000378.1 GCA_937871645.1 uncultured Polymorphobacter sp. | reverse complement strand
AAAGTCGCTGCGGCTGCAGGCGACGGCTGGCGGCAGGTCAGCATCGCCGCGACCCCCAACGAAGCTGCGCTCTTTGCGGCGGCGGGGCTGGTGTGCGACAAGGGCTGACAATGGACCCTATCGACACCGATGCCCCCAGCCTGAGCCGGTCGAGTCTCGACCGCATCAACGCGCTGCGTGAACGCCCGCTGGCGCCGCCGCCGGTGCGGTCGCGGCCGGTCTTGCCGTGGATCATCAGCGCCGTGCTGCTGGCGTTTGCATTGGGGCTGATCGCCAACCCGTGGTTTGAAACGCGCATCCGCAGCCAGCTGCCGGGGTTCGCCGCCTCGACCTTGCCGACCGTCGCCGATCTGGAGGCGCAGCGTGCCGCGACGCTCAAGCTCGACCGCCGCGTCGCCGCACTCGAAGCGCGGCCGGCACCGCCGGTGCCGGTGGCGGGCGTAGCCGCGGTCGCCAGCGCCGATGTCGGTCAATTGTCGACGCGCATCGGCACCACCAACGCGCGCGTCGACGCGATCGGCACGCAGGTGTCGATGCTCGCGGCGCGCGTCGATGCCAGTGCCGCCGCAACGCAGGCGACGCTCGCCAGCGTTGCGCATGATGCCGCTGCGGCGCAATCGGTGCTGCTGCTCGGCGTCACCCGCCGCGCGCTCGAAAAGGGCGAAAAGCTCGCGGTCACGGTGCCGAGCGCCGAAGCAGCGCTCCGGTCGCGCTTTGGCGCGGCGCATCCCGAGCCGCTCGCTGCGGTGCTGGCGCTGGGTGCTGCGCCGGTGACGTCACGCAGCCTGGCGCGCGACCTCGCGCAGCTCGCGCCGCGGCTGACGGGCGCCGTCGCGCCCGCCAATGCCAGCTGGTGGGACAGTTTCACCAACAGCCTGTCGGGTATCGTCCGCGTCCGTGAAACCGGCAGTGCCGCGACCGACCCGGTCGACCGTGTGGCGGCCGCGCAGACCGCGCTGCTTATCGGCAATGTCGACGGCGCGGTGTTGCAGGTCGCCGCACTGCCCGCCGACAAGCGCCGGATCGCCGGAAGCTGGCTTGCCAACGCTGCGCGTTTGCGGACCGGCCTGCGCGGGCTGGCGGTGCTCGAAAGTGCGGCGCTGGCGCCATTGCCGCCGCTGGCCGCGCCAGCGCTCGCCGCCGTACCTGCACCCGTCGCGGTGCGCTGAAGCCATGCGCTGGCTGCTCGGCTGCGCGGCGCTGCTGCTGGCCGGCAGCTGCGCACCCGGGCCGGCGACGATCCACGTCGACACGCGCCAGCGCCACCAGACAATCGCCGGCTGGGAAGCTACCGCGCGGCTGTGGGAATTCGACAAGCGCCGCGACCGCTTCGATGACAGTTGGCTGGCACAGCGTGACCGGTTGTTCGATTTGCTCGTCACCGACGCCGGCATCGACCGGTTGCGGCTTGAAATCCGCAGCGGCGCCGAAAACCCGGTCGATTACTGGACGCAATTTGCCGATGGCCGCATCGGCTACCGTGAATTCAAGCGGCAGTTTTACGCCAAGATCAATGACAATGACGACCCGTACCGGCTCGATCCGGCGGGGCTGCAATTTTCCGAATTCGACTGGCGTGTCGAAAATATCGTGTTGCCGGTCAAGGCGCGGGTCGAGGCGCGCGGGCGCCGGTTCCGGCTCAACCTTGCCTATGTCGATTTCAAATGGAGCGCGCAGCAGGGCAGCCTATCGCACGCGCGGCATCCGCAGGAATATGCGGAACTCATGACTGAAACGATGCGGCATTTGAAAAAAAAGTATGGGCTAACCCCCGATGATGTCGAAATCATCATCGAGCCCGACAACACCACAGGTTGGCGCGGCAGCGAAATCGGCAATGCCATCGTGGCGCTCGGCCCGCGGCTGGTCGCGGCGGGGTTGCCGCTGCCTGCCGTCATCGCACCGTCGACGGCGCAGGCCCGGCGCGCGCTGGTCTATTTCGCCGCACTGGCTGCGGTTGACGGCGCAGCATCGCAGGTCGCGACCTTGTCATACCATCGCTACGAAGGGGCGCCCGGCCCGACGCTGCTTGGCATGTTGCGCGGGACAGCGCGTGCAGCGGGCGCGACGACCGCAATGCTCGAATATGTCGACGGCGATATCGATGACCTGTTCGACGACCTGACGCAAGCCGACGCGACCGCCTGGCAGCAGTTCGGCATCGCCACGCGCGACCGCCCCGGGAAGCCGCCGCCGGCAGGCTGGCTGATCGTCGCACCCGCAGCCCCTGGTGTGGCCCCCGACTTGTCCGACTCCGCACGCGCACTCGCGCAGATCTTCACGCACGTGCCGCAGGGTTCGGTGCGCATCGACGCCGGCAGCAGCACGCGCGGCCTCAAATCGGTGGGATTTCTGACGCCGGGGGGAAAGGTCGTGCTCGCCTTCAAATCGGCCGATGGCGGCATATTGACGATCCGCGGCCTGCCGTCGGGTCGCTACCGCCTCACCAGCGACAGCAGCGGCACGGCCGCGCGCGACGTTTACGTTTCGGATACGTTACAATATCGGGCGCAACCGTATGCGACAGTGACGCTCACCGAACTCTAACCGCGCGCACCCGTCAATACTGACCAGATTGGCGCTGCGGTTCAGGCGGCATAAGCACGGACGCGGCGCGGTACCAGCGTCAGCGCCGCCCCCGGCAACAGCCCGGCCGGCGGTTCCAGCGTCGTCACTTCGATCAAGGCGCCGGCACTTGTCTGGCAATCGAGCGCGGCCATCGGGCCGGTGCGCGTCAGCCGGCGCAGCGTCACCGCAACGCCGGGCTGGCCATCCGCGGCCACGTCGAACTCGTGCGGGCGGATGAAGGCGATGCCGCGGCCATCGGCGGCAGGCGGCGCAGTGTTTTCGATGCGGTGGCCACCGATTTCGATGGCCCCACCGGTAATCGTGCAATCGAGCTTGTTGGCATTGCCGAGGAAGTCGCAGACGAAGGCACTCGCCGGGCGGTTATAGACTGCGTCGGGTGTGTCGACCTGTTCGATGACGCCGTGGTTCATCACCACGACGCGGTCGGCGAGGTCGAGCGCTTCTTCCTGGTCGTGGGTGACGAACACCGACGTCAACTTCATCGTCTGGTGGACTTCCCGCAGCCAGCGCCGCAGATCCTTGCGGACCTTGGCATCCAATGCGCCGAACGGCTCGTCGAGCAGCAGGATGTTGGGATTGACCGCGAGTGCTCGTGCCAAGGCGACGCGCTGGCGCTGGCCGCCCGACAGCTGGCTCGGGTAGCGGTCGCCGAGATGGCCGAGCTGCACGAGACTGAGCAATTCGTTGACGCGGGTGCGTATGGCGGCGGCATCGGGGCGTTCGGCGCGTGGCTTGACGGTCAGCCCGAAACCGACATTTTCAGCGACCGTCATGTGGCGGAACAGCGCGTAATGCTGGAACACGAAGCCGACAGCACGCTCGCGTGTCGGGCGCGTCGAGACATCGACGCCGTCAAAACAGATGCTGCCGCTGTCGGGAAATTCAAGCCCCGCCATGATGCGCAGCAATGTCGTCTTGCCCGACCCCGACGGCCCGAGCAGCGCCAGAAACTCGCCCGGCTGCGCTTCGAGGCTGACGTCATCGAGCGCGGTGAACGCGCCGAAATGCTTGACGATGTTATGGGCTGAAACCGTCATGTTTTCCTCAATGACCGCCGACGTGCAGCTGGTCGCGGTAGCGCCATTCGAGCAGCGTCTTGAGCGCCAGCGTCACCAGCGCCAGCCCAGCGAGCAAGGTGGCGACCGCGAACGCCGCGACGAAATTATATTCGTTGTACAGGATTTCGATGTGCAGCGGCATGGTGTTGGTCAGCCCGCGGATATGCCCCGACACCACCGAAACCGCGCCGAATTCGCCCATGGCGCGCGCATTGCACAGCAGCACGCCGTACAGCAGCCCCCAGCGAATATTGGGCAGCGTGACGCGCGTGAAGGTCTGCCAGCCGTTGGCGCCGAGTGAAATCGCCGCTTCCTCGTCCTCGCGGCCCTGCTCCTGCATCAGCGGAATCAGCTCGCGCGCCACGAACGGGAAGGTCACGAACATCGTCGCCAGCACGATGCCCGGCACTGCGAAAATGATCTGCACGTCATGTTCGCGCAGCCACGGCCCGAGCCAGCCTTGCAGCCCGAACACCAGCACATAGACCAGCCCCGACACCACCGGCGACACCGAGAACGGCAGATCGATCAGCGTGATCAGCAGCGATTTGAAGCGGAATTCGAATTTGGTAATCGCCCAGGCGGCGCTGATACCGAAAACGATATTGACCGGCACCGCGATGGCGGCAACCAGCAAGGTCAGCTTCATCGCGGCGATGGCATCGGGTTCGATGATGCCCGCGACATAGGCATCCCAGCCCTTGCGGAAGGCTTCGAAAAACACCGCCGCCAGCGGCAGCGCAAGGTTGAGCAAAAGGAAGCCGAGCGCCAGCGCGATCAGCAGCCAGCGCATCCAGCCCGGCTCGGTGGTCGAGGTGCTGCGGCTCATGCGGCCATCCTGCGCCGGCTCCAGCCCTGCAGCAGGTTGATCGCGAACAGCAGCACGAACGAGGCAATCAGCATCGTCGCGGCAATCGCCGTGGCGCCGGGAATATTATATTGTTCGAGCTGCATGACGATGAGCAACGGCGCGATTTCCGACTTGTACGGCATGTTGCCGGCGATGAAGATCACCGAGCCATACTCGCCGACAGCGCGCGCGAACGCCAGCGCGAAGCCCGTCGCCAGCGCCGGCAGGATCGCCGGCCAGATGACGCGCGCGAAGGTCTGCCAGCGCCCGGCACCGAGGCTGGCGGCGGCTTCCTCGACTTCGGGACCGAGGTCGGCGAGCACGGGTTCAACGGTACGCACGACGAACGGCAGCCCGATGAAGGTCAGCGCCACCACGACGCCGAGCGGCTGGAACGCCACCTTGATGCCGTGCGGTGCGAGCCAGGCACCAATCCAGCCGTTGGGCGCATACAGCGCGGTCAGCGCGATACCGGCAACTGCGGTGGGCAGCGCGAACGGCAGGTCGACCAGCGCGTTGACGAGGCGCTTGCCGGGAAATTCATAGCGCACCAGCACCCAGGCGACGACCAGCCCGAACACCGCGTTGATCGATGCGGCAATCGCGGCGGCGCCAAAGCTCAGGCGATAGGCGTAAAGCGCGCGCTGCGACAGCGCCACCTCGACAAAGCCGTCGAACCCCATGCCGGCGGTGGTGATGAATACCGCCGACAGCGGAATCAGCACGATGACGCTCAGGTAAAAGACGGTGAAGCCCATCGTCAGCCCGAAGCCGGGCATGATCGAGCGTTCGACCAGCCCGCGCCGCGCACGCGGGGTTGCTGCCGGAAGCGCCACGGTCGTCAATGCATGCGCCTAATGTACACGCGCGCCGGCATCAGCCGGGCGCAGCACTGGCATTGATATGCGACGCATTGCAGCCCTTCCGAATCGGCACCCCATCGCCGCGACCTTAACCCCAGCGAGTTGCTGGGCAATAGCGAAATGCTTGCCCGGCCCCAAGCCTGGGTTTGCGGTCGCCGCGCAGTCGCGGACTCAGGCGGCTTCGCGCTGTTCGATGATGTCGGCGAGCGTTTTGCTGTCGAGGATGCTGGCGGTCGATTCGCGCACCGTCAGCATGACTTTGCGGATGACGCAGGTCGCCTCGTCGAAACAGTCGGCGCACGGCTGGTACGCGCTGACACTGACGCACGGCACCAGCGCCAGCGGCCCTTCGATCAGCCGGATGATTTCGCCGAAGCTGATTTTCTGCGGCGCGCGCGCCAGCCGGTAGCCGCCGAGCTTGCCGCGGTAGCTTTCGACCAGCCCGCCGTTGCGCAGTTCGAGCAAAATAGCCTCGAGAAACTTGCGCGGCAGCTTCTGGTCGGCGGCAATCGTGCTGATCGGCACCGGCGCAACACTTTCGGCGCGGGCCAGGAAGATCAGCGCGCGCAGCGCATAGCGGGAGCGTTGGGTCAACATGATACGGTCGCGTATTGCACCGGCGGCGCGCTCAAAACAACCCTTTCCAAACAATTGACGCTTGACTCGCCGACACACTGTGCCAGCCTGTGCAGCGGGGGAAATGGATGCACGAAAATCAGGAAGATGTGCGCGGCGTGCGGCCGCCGGCCTTTGCCTTGCTCTACATGGCCTGGGGGCTGTGCAGCGGCTTCCTGACCATCGCGCTCGGCTATGAACTGGCACAGGCCGGCGTCAGCGTCGCGGCGATTGCCGGGCTGGTCGGGCTGTTCCTGTTCCCGCAATCGGCCAAGCTGCTGATCGGCCCGGTGATCGATGTCAGCCTGACCGTCAAGCGCTGGTACTGGCTGGCGACCTTCGCCACGCTCGCGGCACTCGCCGGCATTGCCTTCACCCCGCTGCTGCCGGCGTCGATGCCGTTGCTGTCAGCGCTCAGCCTGTTGCTCGGCATTGCCACGGCGATTTCGGCGACGGCGACAACCGCGCTGATGGCGCAGACCAACCCTGTCGAAGAACGCGGCGCGGTCGCGGGCTGGCAACAGGCTGGCCAACTTGGCGGCCAGGGACTTGGCGGCGGCGCCGGGCTGTGGCTGGCGCAGCACGGCGCCGGCATCGAAGGTGCAGCGCTACTGATGGCGGCGATCATTCTGGTCGCGGCGCTGCCGCTGCGCCGCGTCCGGCTGCCGGTACGGCAGGCGGGACTCAAACTCGGCACGCAGTTCGCCGCGCTCGGGCGGACTTTGCTCGAAATCGTGCGGACGCGCAAAGGCAGCTTGGCGCTGATGCTGTCGATGACGCCGGTGGCGCTGGCCGCGTCGGCGAATTTGTGGAGCGCCGTTGCCAATGACTGGGGCGCATCGGCGGATCTGGTGGCGCTGACCACCGGCGCGCTTGGCGGCGTCGCCAGCATCCCCGGCGCACTGGTGGGCGGCTATCTCGCCGACCGCTACCCGCGTCGCGCGGTGTTCATCGGCTGCGGCTTCGTCAGCACCATCGGGCTGCTGGTAATGGCGCTGGCGCCGCACACACCCGCGTGGTTCGGTACGATGGTGCTGGTCAACGCCATGCTGACGGGTGCTGCATGGGCAGCAGTCGGCGCTGTGTGCTTCGAATGCCTCGGCAGCGTCGGCGCTGCGACCATGGGCGCGGCATTCTCGAGCGCCGCCAACCTGCCGGTGCCTGTCGTGACGATGATCGTCGGCGCGGTGCAGACACGCTATGGATCAACGACGATGTTGCTTGCCGAAGCCGGCATCGGCGTCGCCAGCCTGTCGCTGGCGTGCCTGGTGATCTGGCTGTCGCGGCCGGTGCCGGGGCTCAATCCCCACCCCGCGACTTGACATTGGCGCGCGTGCCGTCCATATGTTGCCCTGCGTAAGCGCGGCAACAGTGCCGCTGCTCGAACAATGTGCGTGATCAGGCGAAATCGCCTCGACATCGTTCTCATGCGCACTCCCCACCCAGGGCTGCCCTTATCATGCGGGTCGTCGAAAAGACCCCCCGCGACCTCCGCACCATATCGGTGCAGGCGTCGCATGTGCATTTTGCACGCGACCAGAAAGTACCAAATTGACTCAATTTTCCGATTTCGGCCTCGCCGAACCGATCGCCAAAGCGCTTGCCGCCGAAGGCTATCACACCCCGACGCCGATTCAGGCGCAGGCCATCCCGTCCGTGATGACCGGCCGCGACCTGTGCGGCATCGCGCAGACCGGCACCGGCAAGACCGCAGCGTTCGCGCTGCCGACCTTGCACCGCCTGTCGCTGCAACCCAAGTCGCCGACGCGCGGCTCGGTGCGCTGCCTCGTGCTCGCGCCGACGCGTGAACTCGCCAGCCAGATCGCTGACAGCTTCCGCGCCTATGGCCGCTTCATGCGGCTGTCGGTAAACGTCGTGTTCGGCGGCGTGCCGATCAACAAGCAGATTCGCGATGCCGGCCACGGCGTCGATATCATGGTGGCAACGCCGGGCCGTCTGATCGATCTGATCGACCGCGGTGCTGTCGACCTGCGCAAGGTCGAAGTGCTGGTGCTCGACGAAGCCGACCAGATGCTCGAC
Organism: uncultured Polymorphobacter sp.; assembly: GCA_937871645.1. GTDB lineage: Bacteria > Pseudomonadota > Alphaproteobacteria > Sphingomonadales > Sphingomonadaceae > Polymorphobacter_A. The sequence continues at coordinate 3,250 of CALMPZ010000378.1, read as the reverse complement.
CTCGGCTTCATCCATGCGTTGAAGCGCATCGTGCAGATCCTGCCGAAGCAACGCCAGACGCTGTTCTTCTCGGCCACCATGCCGCGCACCATCGAAGACCTCGCCAGCCGCTTCCTGACCGATCCGGTCAAGGTGTCGGTCAAGCCGGCGGCGACCACCGCCGAGCGCGTCGAGCAATGGGTGTGCTTCGTCAACCAGTCCGAAAAGCCGGCGCTGCTGCAAAGCGTGCTGCGCGGTGAAGGCGTCGAACGCTCACTGGTCTTCACCCGCACCAAGCACGGCGCCGACCGCGTCGTCCGCCAGCTCGGCAATGCCGGGATTGTCGCCGAAGCGATCCACGGCAACAAGAGCCAGGGCCAGCGCGAGCGCGCGCTCGATGCGTTCAAGCGCGGCAACTGCAAGGTGCTTGTCGCCACCGACATCGCCGCACGCGGCATCGATGTCGACGGCGTCAGCCACGTCATCAACTATGAACTGCCGAACGTTCCCGAAAGCTATGTCCACCGCATCGGCCGCACGGCGCGCGCCGGCGCCACGGGGCAGGCGATCGCGTTCTGTGCTGACGATGAACGGCCGTTCCTGCGCGACATCGAAAAGCTGACGCGCATCAAGGTCGACATGCTGCCGCTGCCCGCCGATTTCCGCGCGCTGGTGTCGGCAACCGCCGCCCGCGAAAAGGCCGCCCCGCCGCCGCCGCGTGAAGAACGCGATCCGCGCAGCATGGCCGGCCGCCGCCCCGGTGGCGGTGGTGGCCAGGGCAAGGGCCGCTACGGTAGCGCCAAGCCGGCACGCGACCCGCGCGTCGTGGTGAATCCGATCCGCTCGCGCGGTCCGCGCTAAGCACTTTGGCACGTCGAAAAAACGGGGCGCGCAACTTCGGTTGCGCGCCCTTTTTTATGGCTTGGCCGCCGGCTGAAACTGCGTATGCAGCACCTCGCGCGCCGATTGCAGCGGCTCGGGGCTGAGCTGGATGCCGCCGCTGACCGGGTTGTCGAGGTCGAGCGTCACCATGATCGACACCGTGGTCAGCACGAACAGGATCGTCGAGGCGCTGCGGTGGCGCGTCCGCACATTGCCCATGATATAGCCCAATGTGAACGCGGTAATCAGCGAATAGATGGTCAGCGCCTGCATGACTTCGGCGGGCACGCGCGCGACGCGCGACGAGAGCCGGTCAGCCTGCGCGTCGATCATCCGCGCCATCGGCTCGGCCACCAGCATGACTGTCGTTGAACCGCGCTGGTCAGCGGTGGCGCGCAGCATCGTTCGCCACAGTTCGACGTGCTTGCTCTTCGAGGCTTCGTCATAGTCGTCGATCCTGGCGCGGTCGCCGCTGCTTTTGAAATAGCTCAGCCGGATATCGACATATTCGCGCAATTGGTTACCGAGCTCGTCGCGGCCGGGATTTTCGAGATGCTGCGACTGCAGATAGGTCTGCACGATGGCGTTGGCTTCTTCGACGACCAGCTGGCGCCGGTCTTCATACCGGCCCTGCGCCATTTCGAAAGTGAAGGCGATCATCAGCGCCAGCAGCCCGAGCGCGGCAGCGAGGACGTGCATTTCCTCGCCGGCCTCGTGGTCGGCACCGCTCTTGACTACCGAACGGTGGTGCCAGAAGAAACCGAGCTCGCACGCCAGCAACTGCAAGATCAGGAATGCCCCGCCGAGCAGCCACGATGGCGTCGTCTGCAGCATCTCGCCAAAGCCGTCGACCGGCATCATGTCAGTGATTCCCGGCTTCGCGTCGAGGTCAGGCGCCGCGCGATTTGAGCAGGTCGCGGATTTCGGTCAGCAGCACAACATCTTCGGGTGTGGCGGGTGGCGGCGGCGCATCGGCGGGCTTGATCGCCTTGTTGGCAGCGCGCACCAGCATGAAGATCACGAACGCCAGGATCAGGAAGTTGATCACCGCAGTCAGGAAGCTGCCATAGCCGAGCAGCACGACGCCGGCCTTCTTGAGCGCGGCATAGTCGGTCAGCGACCCGGCATAGTCAGCGGGGATAGCGCTCAATGCAATGAAGTTGCTGCTGAAATCGATACCACCGGTGATGGCGCCGATGATCGGCATGATCAGGTCTTCGGTCAGCGACGCGACGATCTTGCCGAACGCTGCACCGATGATGACCGCGACCGCAAGGTCGAGGACGTTGCCGCGTGCGATGAATGCCTTGAATTCCTGAAACATGTTGCCACCCCAGTTGTTTGCCGAGCCGCGACTATCTATATTCGTTTCCGGCTCGCAGTAAATGCATTCAACGGTCGTCTCCGGTGCGCCGGACGAACAGGGAGAAGTCGGACGATGTCGATTTTCGCAAACCGCACCGCACGGATCGCGGTGCCACTGGTCCTGACGCTTGCGCTCGCCGGCTGCGGCGTCAACACCATCCCGACCAAGGAAGAAGCCGCCAAGGCGGCATGGGCGCAGGTCGAAAACCAGTACCAGCGCCGCGCCGACCTCATCCCCAACCTTGTCGCCACCGTGCAGGGCGCGGCCAAGCAGGAACAGGCGACGCTGACCGCAGTCATCGACGCGCGCGCCAAGGCGACGCAGGTCACTGTCGACCCAACGAAACTCAGCGACCCGGCGGTGATGGAGCAATATCAGGCAGCGCAAGGCAATTTGTCGAGCGCGCTCGGCCGCTTGCTGGTCAGCGTCGAGAAGTACCCCGAGCTGAAGTCGAACGAAGGCTTCCTGCAGTTGCAATCGCAGCTTGAGGGCACCGAAAACCGCATCACCATCGCGCGACAGGACTATAACACCGCGGTGCAGGACTATAACACGACGATCCGCACCTTCCCCGACATGATCGGCGCCAAGGTCATCTACGGCTCGAAGCCGCTGCAGCCGTTCAAGGCGACCACGGTCAACGCCGAAGTCGCCCCGAAAGTGAGCTTTGACACCCCGGCCAAATAGTCCCGTCGGTTTCGGGCAGGCCATGCCCGCTGCTACGCCCTGGCGTGCCGCAGCGCCCTGGCGTGCGGCGGGGCTGGCGCTGTGCGTGCTGTTGCTGTGGCTGATGTCGGCACCCACGCTGGCGGCACCGACGTTTCCGAAACTGACCGGGCGCGTTGTCGATGACGCGCAGGTGTTGCCGCCCGATGTCGAGGCGGCGCTGACCGCGAAACTCGCCGCGCTCGAAGCCGCCAACGGAACGCAGCTGGTCGTGGTGACGCTGCCCGACCTCAAGGGCTATGATATCGGCGATTATGGCTATCAGCTCGGTCGCGCCTGGGGCATCGGTCAGAAGGG
>CALMPZ010000377.1 GCA_937871645.1 uncultured Polymorphobacter sp. | reverse complement strand
GACCAGCAGCGAGCCGTTGCCGGCGTCGCCGAGACGTACCTCGACCGCGCCGCCGGCGGTTTCGGTGACGGCGATGCGCAGCAGCTTGGCCAGCCGCCCGAGCAGCGCGTCGCGCGTGTCGAGCAGGCCGTTCGCCGCCGAGCCGCCGTTCTGCGTGCGGCGCAGCTGAATGTTGACCGCGTCGATACCCTGCGTCAGCTGGTTGACCTCGGTGGTCGCGGCAGCTGTGGCGCTGGCGATGTTATCGCTAAGGGTATCGAGCGCGGTCGCCGTCGTGCGGAACTGGCCGGCAGCCTGATCGGCACGGTCGAGGAAGATGGTGCGCGCGGTGGTCGAGTTGGGCGCACTGGCAAGGTCGGAGGCGGCGTCGAAGAAGCCGGCGATGCGCACCGTCAGGCTGGCATCGCCGCTGCCCATGGCGCTTTGCAGTTGCGCCAGCCAGTCGGCGCGCGTGGTCAGCCGCGCCAGGTCACCATCGGCATTGCGGACGCCGAGCGCCTTCAACGCATCGACGGCGCGCACGACGGCGGCGGTGGCGACGCCGCTGCCCGCCGACACGACACGCGCCAGCGGCTCACCGGCGCCGACACCCGGCCCGGCCTTGAGCAGCACGCTGCGCCGGACATAGCCCGGCGTTTCGGCGTTCGCGACATTATCGCCGACCACCGCAAGCGCGGTCTGATAGGCGCGCACGCCTGATGCGCCCAGCGCCAGCAGGTCGGTCATGGCGTCAGCCTTGCTGTCGTCGCGCGCGCCAGTTCGCGCGCGACACCCAGCGGTGCGGCGGTGGCGATGGCCTTGGCGGTGGTTTCATCCTGAAGCGCGCGGAAACTGTCCTCGCCGTCGGATTTGAGCGGGTCTTCGGCGAGTGCGGCGTCGTGCGATGACTTGAGGATCTGCGCGATGAACAGCGCTTCGAAGTCGGTCGCGACCTTGGCCAGGTCGGCGCGTGCGTCGGCCGGCGCGCGGACGGTTGTGATGGCGGCGATACTGGTCATCAGATGATCACCAGCTCGGCGCGCAGCGCACCGGCGGTCTTGAGCGCCTCCAGTATCGCGACGAGATCGCCCGGCGCCGCGCCGAGCGCGTTGACCGCATCAACGAGGTCGGACAGCGCCACGCCGGGCGCGAAGACCTGCATATGGCCCTTGGCCTCGGTGGCATCGACGTTGCTTTGCGCGACCTTTTCGGTGCGGCCGTTCGAAAATGGCCCCGGCTGGCTGACGCCGTCGTTTTCGGACACGCGCACCGTCAGGCTACCGTGCGCGACGGCGGTGGGCAGCACGCGGACATTGCCGCCGATGACGATCGTGCCAGTCGCAGCGTTGACGACGATGCGTGCCGGCGGGACGGCGGCGGCGATGTCGAGATTTTCGATGAAACTGGCGAGCGCGATGCGTGCGGCCGGATCGGTCGGCGCACTGACGCGCACCGACATCGCATCGACCGCCGCCGCACGGCCGCCACCGAGCGCGGCGTTGACTGCCGCGGCCATCACCGTCGCGGTGGTATAGTCGCTGTCGTTGAGGTTGAGGGTCAAGGAATCGCCGCTGGCGAACGGGTTGGCGACTTCGCGTTCGACGCTGGCGCCGTTGGGGATGCGGCCGGTGGTCGGTGTATTGACCACCATTTTGGAGCCGTCCTTGCCCTCGGCGCCGAACCCTGCGACCGCGAGGCTGCCTTGCGCCAGCGCATAGATTTCACCGTCGGCACCGGCGAGCGGCGCCATCAGCAAGGTGCCGCCGCGCAGCGACTTGGCCTTGCCGAACGCCGACACCGTCACGTCGATGCGCTGGCCGGGCTTGGCGAATGCCGGCAGGTCGGCGGTGATCATGACGGCAGCGGCGTTCTTCAGCCCCGGCGCGACGCCGAACGGCAGCGCTACGCCCATGCGGGCGGCGGCGCTCTTGATGCTCTGCACGGTGTATTCGAGGTTCTCGTCGCCGCCACCGGCCAGCCCGACGACCAGCCCGTAGCCGGTGAGCTGGTTCGAGCGCGGCCCGGCATAGCGCGCGATGTCCTTGATGCGGTCGGCCTGCACGGGGGCGGCCAGCAGCAGCGCGAGGAGCAGCAACGTCTTCACAGCGGCGACACTGCAGCAAAGAAGCGCTGCAGCCAGCCCATGCGGCTTTGTTCGGCAATCTCGCCGGTGCCGCCGTAGCGGATCTGCGCGTTGGCGACGCGGGTCGAGGCGACGCTGTTGTCGGGGCCGATATCGTCGGGGCGCACCAGCCCGGTCAGCTGCAATTGCTCCTCGCCACGGTTGAGCGTCAGGCGCTTTTCGCCCGCCACTACCAGCACGCCGTTGGGCAGCACGGCCGCGACCGTGACGCTGACTTCGCCCGACAGCTGGTTGTCCTGCGCCGCCGTGCCGCCGCCGTTGAATTTCTGCGCCAGCCCGCCGTTCAACGCGCCTGCCGCGATGCTGCTGAAACCCGGAATGTCAGGCAGCACGATGTCGGTCGAGCTGTCGCGCTTGGTGTCGGCGCTCGCCGATTTGCGCGACTGGGTGCGTTCGACGAGGCGGATGGTGAGCAGGTCGCCGACGCGGCGCGCGCGGTTGTCGCTGACCAATGCGGCATAGCGTTCGGGACGGTAGAGGCTGCCGCTGACCGGCGTCGGCGCGGGCGCCGCGGCGTAGGTTGGGGGGACCAGCGGCGCGGCGCGGTAGGGCAGGTCGGTGCACGCAGAAAGTGCGAGCAATACCAGCAGGTTAAACGCTCTGGTTGACATATTTTTGCATTTCGTCGGCGGCACTGATGACCTTGGCGTTGACCTCATAGGCGCGCTGGGTTTCGATCATGTCGACCAGCTCCTGCACGGTGCTGACGTTCGAGCCTTCGAGGCTGCCCTGGCGGATACTGCCGGCGCCGGCGACGCCGGGCTCGCCGGTCTGCGGGGCGGCGCTGGCGGCGGTTTCGGCATACAGGTTGCCGCCGATCGGCTGCAGCCCGGCGGGGTTGATGAAGCGCGCGATGGTGATCTGGCCGAGGTCTGTCGGCGCTGTCGTCCCCGAAACCACCGCCGAAACGATGCCGTTGGGCGCGATGGTGATCGAGGTGGCGCCGTCGGGAATGGTGATTTCTGGGTCGAGCTTGTCGCCGCTGCCCGTCACCAAGCGCCCGGTGCTGTCGAGCTTGAACGAGCCGTCGCGGGTGTAGGCGCTGGTGCCGTCGGGCAGCTTGATCGTGAAGAACCCGGCGCCCTCGATGCCGAGGTCGAGCGCGTTGCCGGTCTGCCCCAGCGCGCCCTGCGAATGGACGCGCTCGGTGCCGGCAACACGCACGCCGGTGCCGGTGCCGAGTCCGGTGGCGTATTGCGAGTCCGCTGCACTCGGCGCGCCGGCCTGGCGCTCGTTCTGGTACATCAGCGTCTCGAAATTGGCGCGGTCGCGCTTGAACCCCGTGGTGTTGACGTTGGCGAGGTTGTTCGAAATCACCCGCATCTTCTGGTCGAGCGCATCGAGCCCCGAACGGGCGATCTGCAGTGCCGAAGTCATCGCACTCTCCTCAATTGTCGAGGCGCATCAACTGCGCCCCCGCGGTGTCCATCTCGCGCGTCGCAGTCAGCAGCTTGGCGCTGACATCGAAGCCGCGCGACTGCTCGACCATGTCGGCCAACACGCTTGCGACCTGGACATTCGAGCTTTCGAGCGCGCCGACATGCAAAGCGACCTTGATGTCGGGGGCGCTGCGGGTCGGCGTGCGGAACAGCCCGTCATTGGCCTTGCGCAAGGTCGCCGGGTCGGGATTGACCAGCCGGATGCGGTCGACGAGCACGGCGTTGATGCCGCCGACCGGCACGACGCTGACGGTGCCGTCATGCGCGATGCTGACCGTCCCGCCGGGCGGCACGGTGACCGGGCCGGTGTTGCCCAGCACCGGGTGACCGTCGCCAGTCTCGAGCAGCCCGGTGGCCGCCACGCGCAGATCGCCGCGCCGCGTATAGGCCTCGCTGCCGTCTTCGGCCTGCACTGCGAGCCAGCCTTCGCCGTCGACCGCAATGTCGAGCGGCTCGCCGGTGGACAAGATTTTGCCCGGCTCCATCGCGGCGGTGGTGACGCTGCCCTGTGCCTGCGCGCGGGAGTTGCCGAGATACTGGCTGACCTGCGACGTCAGCTCGCGGCGGAACCCCGGCGTCGAGGCGTTGGCGATGTTGTTCGCCGTCACCGTCTGCGCCGCGGTGCGCGACCGCATCCCCGACAAAAGCGTGTAGATCAGCCGGTCCATCTTAGTTGCGGATGTTGATGATCGTCGACATCAGCGACGATGCGGTTTCGATCGACTTGGCGTTGGCCTGGAAATTGCGCTGCGCGGTGATCAGCCCGACGAGTTCTTCGGTCAGATCGACGTTCGATTTCTCCAGGCTGCCAGACAATATGCCGCCCATGCCGTTCTTGCCGGCCTCGCCGGTGATGGCCAGGCCCGCTTGCGGCGTGCTGACGTAAGTCGCCGAGCCGACCTGCTTCAACCCTTGCGGATTGGCGAACATCGCGATCGCGACCTTGCCGAGCGTCTGCACCTCGCCGTTGGTGAAGCTGGTGCGGACGGTGCCGTCGCCGTCGATCGCGACGCTTTCCAATCGCCCGGTTGTGTAGCCGTCCTGCGTCGTGGTGACGAGACTGAACGGCCCGGCCTGCTGCGTCGTCGCGATGCCGTGGTCGACCGACAGCGTCATGACATTGCCGCCCGTCGCGGGGGTCAGTGGGTCATAGGTCTGCGCGGTCAGCGGCGCGACCAGCGCGCCGGTCGCATCGAAGCTTAGGTCGATGCCCGGCACGGTTCCGACGGTCAGTTCGGTGGCGCCGACGATGACATGCGCGGTCCAGTGGTGGACGGGGTCGAGCACCGTCGGCAGCGCCGTTTTCGCATAGTACACCGTGGCGGCCATCGGGTTGCCGAGGCTGTCGTAGATCGTCGTCGAGGTGGCGTTGGTGTAAGTCGTCTTGTCGGCCGGGTCGAACGGAACGCTGATGACGGCGGCGGTAGCGGGCAGGTTGACCGTCATCGCGATGTTGGCGGTGGCGCTCGGCAGCCCTGAGCTCAGCGGCAGTTGCAGGTTGGTCGTCGACCCGAGCGCATTGGTCAGGATGCTGCCGTCGGCGGTGGTCGGGAACAGCTGCAGCCGGCGCCCGTCGCCATCGACGACATAGCGGTCGGCGGTCACGCTGAATGCGCCGTTGCGGGTAAAGGCCACCTGGTTGCTGCCCGCGCCGCCTTTGACCGCGAAGAACCCCTGGCCGCTGATCGCCAGATCGAGCGCGTTGTCCGAGGTGGCGATGGCGCCCTGCTGGAACTGCTGCGCGATCTGGCGCACCGCGGTGCCCGACCCGAGGATACGGTTGGGGTCCTGCAGCGGCGAGGCGGTGATGATGTCGCCGAACGCGACGCGCGACTTCTTGAAGCCGTTGGTCGAGGCATTGGCGATGTTGTTGGCGACCGTTGCGAGTTCGGTCTGCGCGCCGGCGAGGCCGGTGAGGGCGGTGTAGAACGACATGGGCTATGCTCCCTTGGTTGCAGGTGCGAGCGCGTCGAGCCGCGCCAGAATGGCATCGAGGCGCGCGTTGGTCTGGCTGATCGCGCCGTTGGTCTGCGAAATGCCGGTGACCGCCGAAAACTGCGCGAGCTGCGACACATATTCGGCATTGTCGACCGGCTTGGTCGGGTCCTGGTTCTTGAGCTGCGCGGTCATCAGCGCGAGGAAGTCGGATTGGTCGAGCGTGGTCTTCGACTTCGGCGCGGGCGCCGTGTCGCTGGTGGTGCGCAGGCCGAGAGCGGCAATCGGGTCGGACATGACGGTTGCTCCTATTTGCCCAGCCGCAGCGTATCGAGCAGCAGCGACTTGGCGGTTTGCAGGACTTCGACATTGTTGGCGTACTGGCGCTGCGTCTCGACCATCTCGACGAGCTCCTGGTTGGCATCGACGGCGGCGATGAAGACATCGCCGTTGGCGTCGGCCAGTGGATGCGACGGGTCGTGGCGCGTTTCGGGGGCGACATGGCCTGACACGATGCGTTCGACATCCACCGTGGCGCGGGCGCTGTTGGCGCCGTCATAGGCGGTCACGAACAGCGGCTTCTTCGCCTGATAGGCGCCCGCCGCACTGCCGGCGACGCTGCCGGCGTTCGCCAGGTTCGATGCGGTGGTGTTGAGCCGCGTCAGCTGCGCCGCCATGGCGCGGCCGGCGATATCGAAGATCGACAGCGAGGTCATTCGCCGCCCCGGATCGCCGACATCAGCGTCTGGATGCGACCGTTGAGGAACGACAGCGTCGTGCGGTAGTCGACGGCGTTTTCGGCGAACTGCGTCTGTTCGGTGCCGAGTTCGACGGTATTGCCATCGAGCGAGGTCTGCGCCGGAATCCGGTACTTCGTTGCGGCACCGACCGAGGCGCCGTCCATCGCGGCGCGGAAATCGAGATCGCGCGCCTTGTAGCCCGGCGTCGCCGCATTGGCGATGTTCGACGCGATCATCTGCAGCCGCGTGGCCCGCAAGGTCAGGGCCTGGGCATGGATGCCGAGCTGGCGGTCGATGAGGTCCATCGTGAAAGTTTCCCGTGCTGGGTCGTGTTCGGGGAATGCCAAGCAAGCGCCGTGCCAAGTCGGCTGGTGCAGAGGGAGCGGGCGGCAGCGTGAGGGTGAACGGCAAAGGCTTGCCGGTTGCCGGCACCGCATTGCCGCTCGCTGCGATTGCGCGGCATTCCATCACTGGCGCTGCCGCTTGGCCCGAAGCTTGCAGGGCACCGCGCAACCAAGGAGTCCGCTCATGCCCGTTGCCCTGCTGGCGCTTGCCATTGCCACTGCACCGCTGCCACACGACCTAGACCGACTGCGCGCCGACATCGCGATTTATAGCGGCGGCGTGCCTTTGCTCGACCCCCGGCTGGCGCTGGCGGCGTGCGCGGCGCCGCAGCTCACCTGGGTCGATGCCAGTCATAGCGCCGTCA
>CALMPZ010000376.1 GCA_937871645.1 uncultured Polymorphobacter sp. | reverse complement strand
CGAGCGAAGTCGAGGGACGCACCCACCGTTGGGCGTGTCCCTCGACTTCGCTCGGGATGAGCGGGTTAATTCATGTTGAGATGGAACAGGAGCTAGCCGCCAGCCTTGCGCGCCGCATCGAGGAACGGCTTGGCCATCGATTTCGCCAGCGTGTACGGGTCGCGCGCGTTGAACGCGCGCACTTCGATGGCGTGGCGGTCGGTGTCGTGTTCGGCGATGTTGCGGCGCACCGCGAGCAGTCCGGCGCGGGCAATGTCACGTGGGGACGCCTTGTCGATGCCGGTGACATGGTCGGCCATGCGCGTGTCGACCGAGCCGACGATCAGCGCCGACAGCTGCGTCCCCTGCGGCGCCAGCTCGGCGCGCAAACAGTCCGAAGCGGCGCGTGCGGCGAACTTCGACGGGCTGTAGCCGCCCATCACCGGCACCGCGACGATGCCGCCGGCCGACAGCACATTGACCACCGCACCGCCGCCATTGGCTTTCAGCACCGGCGCGAAGGCGCGGACCATCGACACCATGCCGATGTAGTTTGTCTCGATCTCGCTGCGCAGCGCGGTCAGGTCGGGCGCGGTCAGCAGCGTCGTCATCGCAAAGGCGCCGGCGTTGTTGACCAGCAGGTTGACGTCGCTGCACTGAGCTGCGGCCGCGGCGACCTGGTCCTCGCGCGTCACATCGAGTTCAATCGCCACCAGTCGCGGGTCGCGGCTGGCGGCCGCCTGTGCATCGGCCAGCCGGCGTGCGGCGACATAGACCCGCGCTGCGCCGGCTTCGAGCAACTCGGTGACAAAGCCTTCGCCGATGCCGCGGTTGCCGCCGGTGAAGATGGCGACGCAGCCTTCGATGTTCATGGGTCTGGCCCATTCCCCTTGTTTGCTTGCCGCATCATTGGCGGCACCGCTGCACCCAAGTCAATCGCCCGCCATCGACCTTGCCCTGCCCGCGCAACGTCAATATCACTGGCGGATAAACTCACGGCAGCGCGACCGTCGCGACGCTGCCGGATCATCCGGGCCAAATCACTTGGGGTAGTGCCATGAAACTCGAAACATTTCCGCGCGTGAAGTCGTCGCTGCAGCCGAGCAACCACCCCTATCTCAACGGCGCCTGGACGCCGCAGCACGAGGAGGTGACCGCGACCGACCTTGATGTCATCGAGGGCAAAATCCCGACCGACATCGACGGCGTCTATCTGCGCAACACCGAAAACCAGCTGCACCACCCACTCGGCCGCTACCACCCGTTCGACGGTGACGGCATGATCCACGCGATCGATTTCAGGAACGGCACCGCGAGCTACCGCAACCGCTGGGTGCGGACGCGCTGCTTCCAGGCCGAACAGGAAGCCGGCGGCTCGATCTGGGGCGGGCTCGCCGACGGTCCTGCCGTGTCGAAGCGCCCCGGCTTCGGCGCGCATGGCGGGCTCAAGGACAGCTCCTCGACCGACATCGTCGTCCATGCCGGCAAGGCGATTTCGACCTTCTACCAGTGCGGCGAAGGCTATGTGCTCGACCCCGAAACGCTCGAGCAATCAGGCTTGGCGCCCTGGGTGCCGCTCGACGGCATTTCGGCGCATCCCAAGGTCGATGAGGCGACCGGCGAGCTGCTGTTCTTCAACTATTGCGTTCATGCGCCCTACATGCACTACGGCGTCGTCAACGCCGCGGGCGAACTTACCAACTATGTCGAAATCCCGCTGCCCGGCCCGCGCTTGCCGCATGACATGGCGTTCAGCGCGAATTGGTCGATCCTCAACGACATGCCGCTGTTCTGGGATGCCGAGCTGCTGAAGCGCAACATCCACGCGGTCAAGCAGCACCCGCTGCCGACGCGCTTCGCGCTGATCCCGCGCCACGGCACCCCTGACCAGATCCGCTGGTTCGACGCCGCGCCGACCTATGTGCTGCACTGGCTCAACGCCTATGAGGACGGCGACGAAGTCATCCTCGACGGTTACTTCCAGGAAAATCCGGTCCCCAAGCCGCTGCCCAATGAAGACGGCTACGGCCATCTGATGGCCTATGTCGATGAACACAGCTTCCGGCCCAAGCTGCACCGCTGGCGCTTCAATCTGGCGACGGGCCAGACCACCGAACAACGCCTCGATGACCGCATCCTCGAATTCGGCATGTTCAACCAGCGCTACGCCGGCAAGCCGTATCGCTATGCGTACAGCACGACGACCAAGCCCGGCTGGTTCCTGTTCAACGGCTTCGTCAAGCACGACCTCGTCAGCGGCGAAAGCTGGTCGCTCAACCTCGCCGCAGGCCGCTACGCCAGCGAAGCGCCGTTCGTGCCGCGGCTCAACGCCAAGTCGGAGGATGACGGCTATCTGGTCAGCTTCATCATCGATGAAAACACCGGCACGTCGGAATGCATTCTGATCGATTGCCTCGATTTCGAAGCCGGCCCGGTGTGCCGCATCGCGCTGCCGCACAAGATCAGCAGCGGCACGCATTCGACCTGGGTCGACCGCAGCGAACTCGATAAAGCCAGAAAGGCCGCAGCATGACCGACGCTGAAAAACTGGCCTTCGCCGAAAAATTCCTCGGCGCCATCGAAAGCGGCGACACCGACACGGTGCGCGGCTGCTACGCGCCCGATGCGCAAATCTGGCACAACAATGACGGCGTCACCCAGACCGTCGAGCAAAACATGAAGGTGCTCGGCTGGTTCATGGCGAAGCTGCCCGACCGCCATTACCGCCTCGTCCGCCGCGTCGCGCTGCCCGACGGTTTCCTGCAGCAGCACGTGCTCGAAGCGACCTTGCCCGACGGCACGCGCTGGGAAATGCCGGCGTGCGTCATCGTGCGAATCGAAAACGGCCACATCACCCGCCTCGACGAATATCTCGATTCAGCCCATGCCAAGGCGTTGAACGTTCTCGGGCGCTAGACCGCTGCCCGGCTGATCAACTCGACAACTTGCTTCGACGGGGCGTTGCCGGCTTCGCTGGCGGCGATGACGCCGGTGTCGACATAGTCGCGCCAGCCGATGATCTTGTCGCCCTTGAACTCGATGACGCCGGCGTAGGGCGCCAGCACGGTGACGCCGCTGACATTGTCATATTCGTCGACGCCTTCGACAAACAGCGTGTCGGCGGTTTCGGCATGCGCGAAGATGCGCCAGCGGATGGTGACGATGGTGGCGCTGAAGCGTTCAAGAAAGGCGCGCGCCTTGACCTTGCCGCGCACCGGCG
>CALMPZ010000375.1 GCA_937871645.1 uncultured Polymorphobacter sp. | reverse complement strand
CTTCGAGCGCCAGCGCGCCGGCATCGTCATAGCTGATGATGTCCGACAGCCGCGCGGCAAGTCCTCGCCTGCGGCCGCGGCCGCCCTTTTCGGGGCCGAGGATCCAGCGCCGCAGTTCGATGGCTTCGGCGGCGGTCAGGTGCAGCGAAAAGCTCGAATCGGCGGCGTCGAACAAATGGTGGCCTTCGTCGAAGACGATGCGCGTCATCGCCGCGCCTTCGGCCTTGCCGCGCACGGCGTTGACCATGACCAGCGCGTGGTTGGCGATGACGAGGTCGGCACCGACGCTGGCGCGCGTCGCCTTTTCGATGAAGCACGTCCGGTAATGCGGACAGCCGGCGTAGATGCATTCGCCGCGCTGGTCAGTCAGCGCGCGCGCGGCGTTGCGCGGGAACAGCGGCCCGAGCCAGCCGGGCAAGTCACCGCCGACCATATCACCGTCGCGGCTGTATTCGGCCCAGCGCGCCGCGAGCAGCGCGAATACCGCGGCGCGGCCCGCAAAGCCTCCTTGCACCGCGTCTTCAAGGTTGAGCAGGCACAGGTAATTTTCGCGGCCCTTGCGCACCACGACCTTGCTGCGCTTGGCGACCGGGTCGGGGTAGGCGCGCTCGGTTTCATGGTCGAGCTGGCGTTGCAGCGCCTTGGTATAGGTCGACAGCCAGACGGTGCCCTGCGCCTGCTGCGCCCACAGCGACGCCGGCGCCAGATAGCCGAGCGTCTTGCCGATGCCGGTGCCGGCTTCGGCAAGCACGACATTGGGGGCGTTCGCCATCTGGCGCGGCCGGAACGCGAAGCCTGCCGCATGCGCATAGCCGCGCTGGCCGTCGCGGCGCTCGGCGCCGATGCCGAGCAGCCGATCGAGCGTCGCGTCGATCGCGCCGTTGCTCAGCGCGACATCGGCGGGACGCGGGCGCGGCGGCACTTCCTCCCATTTTTCGAGCTTGGCGAACAGGCTGCGTTCCGGGCGCGGCGGCGCTTTGAGGCGTTTCAGGATTTCGGGCGCCCAGTTCCAGCCGTGGCGCGCCAGCGCTTGCGCCAGTCCATGCGCGCCGTGGCGCTCGGCCCAGTCGGGGGCATCGAGCACGTCCAGCAGATGCGCCGCCGCAACCTGCAGGAACGCGACTTCCTCGGCGCCGTCGGCGGGGGCCGCCAGCCCCAGCGTCGCCGCCAGCCCGTAAGCCGTGGGCACGGTGAAGCGCGCCGGGTGGACGAACGCGAACAGTTCGAGCAGGTCGAACCCGCCGAGTTCGGGATAGCCGAGACGGCTCGCGGTGACCGGCGCGCCGAGCAGCAGATGCGGCGCATCGGCGGCGGCGCGCACTGCCGCGCCGCGCGTGACCGGCTGCGTGCTGCCATCGGCGCTGCGGATCCACGCCCCGAGATGGTTGGCGACAAGCGCGGGCTGCAGGAAGGCGGACGGCATCCGCCGACTTTAGGCAAAGTGGAACATAAGGCAAACAAAGAAAGTGCAGCGCACTTGGCCGCCTGCGTTTACCGCGCCGCCGTTACCTGCCACAACGCCGCCGGGAAATGACCTTGTGAAGGATACGACAATGACGCAATCGAAGCTGGTAATCCGCGGTGGCCGGATCGTTGATGGCACGGGGGCCGATGGCTATCTCGGCGACGTGCTGATCGAAAACGGCACGATTGTCGCGGTCGGCGCCGTCGGCGCGACCGACGCCCGCGAAATCGACGCGCGCGGCATGGTTGTCGCCCCCGGCTTCATCGATATCCACACGCATTACGACCCGCAGATCTGTTGGGACCGGCTGGCGACGCCGAGCCTCGAACACGGCGTCACCACCGTGGTCATGGGCAATTGCTCGCTCAGCCTCGCGCCGGTGCGCCCGGCCAGCGCCGGCGTCGAAGCCGGCAAGGTCAAGTTGATCAAGATGTTCGAGAAGATCGAGGACATCAAGCAGGCGACGTTCGACCTTGCCGTGCCGTTCAACTGGGAAAGCTTCGGCGACTATCTCGATCATATCCGCCCCGGCCTCGGCATCAACGTCGGCGCGCTCGTCGGCCATTCGGCGATCCGCTATTATGTCATGGGCGCTGACAGCCAGGAACGCATCGCCACCGACGGCGAGATCGAGGCGATGTGCGAGCTGATGCGCGGCGCCATGGCGGCGGGTGCACTGGGGCTTTCGACCTCCTATGTCGATATCGACGAGGATGGCCGTCCGGTGCCGAGCCGGCTGGCGGACATGCGCGAGAAGATCGCGCTGTGCAAGGCGATGGCCGAAAGCGGCCGCGGCGTGCTGCAGACGGTGCCGTATTTCATCGACATCGAAAAGCAGCTTGAAAACATCGAGGAACTCGGCGACCTCAGCCTGGCCAGCGGCATCATGTGCTCGATCGCGCCGATCACCTACAGCCCGGTCGCGCCTGAGAACTGGAAGCGCTCGCTCGCCAAGCTCGAGGAGCAGCGCGCGCGCGGCGCCAAGGTGTTCGGCCAGTCGATGCCGCGCAGCTTCGACATCAACATCATCCTCTCCGAAACCTCGTTCCTGCTCTATCCGGTGCGCAAGTGGGACATGCTGATGAAGCTGCCGCTCGCCGAACGCATCGTGGCTTTCGGTGATCCGGTGGCGCGGCCGGTGCTGGTCGAATCGGCCGAACGGCGGATCATGCCGCTGCTGCGCAACATGGCGGTGGGCCGCGTCTATGCGCCCGAGAACGCGCGCCACCTTGGCCGCAAGCTGCTCGACATTTC
>CALMPZ010000374.1 GCA_937871645.1 uncultured Polymorphobacter sp. | reverse complement strand
TCTGCCAGCCAAGCCGTCGCGAGCGCCAGCGCGCGCGGGTCATCGATGTCGAGCCAGTCGTGCGCGGTGCAGTCGACAGCGACGGCCCTGCCCTTGCGGGCCAGCGCGCGGACGCCGTCGGACAGGCTGGGCAGCGGTGCCGGGCGGAGTTCGTCGAATAGAACCGGAGTGATCTTGAAGACCCCGGTGTCATAGGCGTCGTAGAGCGGGATGTTCTTGCCGATTTCGACGATGCGGCGGTTGGCGCCGGTGCCGCGTGTCGCGACGCGGGTGACGTCGTCCTCATCGACCCAGGGGTGGCCAAGACGGCGGTCGACGCCAAGCGCGAGCGCATCGGTGCCGAGTTGGTAGGCAATCATGGCCCGGTAGAGCGACGGCTCGACGAGGTGGTCGGCCATGCAGAGCAGCGCTTCGCCCGTGACCAGCGGTGCGGCGGCGAGCAGCGAGACACCGTTGGGCTTGTGCCAATCGGGGTTGAAGGCGCGGGTGATGCGGCAGCTGGTTTCGGTATCAAGCGCTGCGCCGATGGCGTCGGCTTCATAGCCGAGCACGACGACGACTTCATCGATGCCTGATGCGGCAAGGCGACCGATGACGCGGAGCAGCAGCGGCTTGCCGTCGAGCAGCGTCAGCGGCTTGACCGCCGAAGCGCCGCGCAAACGCGTACCCATGCCGGCGGCCAGGATGATCGCCTGCATGGGTGTGTTCGCGTGTCGGCTTTGCCGGAATTACTGCTTGGTGGTGCCCGCGATGAAGTCCTCGAGCGCGGCGAACGCCACGTCATCGGGGCGCTGCACCGGCGGGTGCTTGCAGAAGAACGCCGACGGTTCATAGACGATGCCGCCGAGGCCGCGATCCTTGGCGATCTTGGCGCAACGGATCATGTCGATGGCGACGCCGGCGCTGTTGGGGCTGTCTTCGACCGACAGACGCATTTCGAGGTTCATCGGCACGCCGCCGAACATGCGGCCTTCCATGCGCAGGAAGCAAACCTTGTTATCGTTCTGCCATGCGACATAGTCCGACGGACCGACGTGGATGTTTTCGTCTTCCATGCGGAACTGCGCGACCGACTGCACGGCTTCGGTCTTCGACGTCTTCTTCGACGCGAGGCGCTTCTTGTTGAGCATGTTGAGGAAGTCGGTGTTGCCACCGGTGTTGAGCTGATAGGTGCGATCGAGGCTGACGCCGCGCTTGGCGAACAGGTCGGTCAGCACGCGGTGAACAATGGTCGCGCCAAGCTGCGCCTTGATATCGTCGCCGAGCAGCGGCACGTTGGCATCGGCAAAACGCTTCGCCCATTCGGGGTTCGATGCGATGAACACCGGGATATTGTTGACGAAGGCAACCTTCGCTTCGAGCGCGCAGGCGGCGTAGAATTCGGTGGCGAGCTGGCTGCCGACGGGCAGGTAGTTCATCATCACGTCGGTGCGCGAGTCGATCAGGCGCTTGACGACTTCGTCCTTGCTCGGCGCCTTGAGGTCGGCGGGCAGGAAGGTGCGGTCATCGGGATAGTCGGCCATATGGTCCGAATAGCCATCGAGTATGTTGCCCATCTCGACCTTGACGCCCGTCGGACCGACATGGTCGCAGAACACCGCGGTGCAGTTGGGCTTGGCAAAAATCGCGTCGGCGACATCGGTGCCGACCTTGCGGCGGTCGATATCCCAGGCCGCAACGATCTTCACGTCCTTGGGGCGGTAGCCGCCGAGATCCCAGTGCATCAGGCCGAGCGCATCATTCGATCCGCCATTC
>CALMPZ010000373.1 GCA_937871645.1 uncultured Polymorphobacter sp. | reverse complement strand
GTTGACCTTCGCCGTTACCCCCGCAACATGGTGCCAGCTTTGTACCCGGGGGTTCCACTTTGCCAACAGCGCGCCGCAGCCCGAGCCTGATTTCACGGCTGATGCGCTTTGTCGTGCGGACGGTCGTGGTGCTGGTGGTGTTCAGCCTCGTCTGGGTGCTGGCGTATCGCTGGATCAATCCGCCGACGACATTCCTGATGCTGCGTGACGCGGTGCAGGGCAACCATGTCGAGCAGCATTGGGTCGGGCTTGACGAGATCGCCAAGTCGGTGCCGCGTGCGGTCATCGGTGCAGAAGACGCCAATTTCTGCGCGCACATCGGCTTTGACTTTGCCGCGATGGAGGCGGCAATGGCACGCAATGCCGATGGCAAGAAGTTGCGCGGCGGCTCGACGATATCGCAGCAGACCGCCAAGAACGTCTTCCTGTGGCCCGGCCGCTCCTATGTCCGCAAGGGTGCAGAGGCGTGGTTCACCGGGCTGATCGAGCTGATGTGGGGCAAGCCGCGCATCATGGAGGTCTATCTCAACGTCATCGAGATGGGGCCGGGCATCTTCGGCGTCGAGGCGGCGGCGCAGCATTATTTCAAGACCAGTGCCGCCAAGCTGAGCCCCAAGCAAGCCGCACGGCTCGCCGCCATACTGCCGCAGCCGATCAAGCGCGATGCCGCCGACCCCGGCCGCTACACCAAGCGCTACGCGCGGCGCATCGAGAAGCGCATCCGAGGCGTGCGCGCCGAGGGAGGGGATAGCTGTTTGCGCTGAGCGCGGTTGACTGTGTATTATTCTGACAATACAGATGCTGCATGATCAGAACCTTGCTCCTCGTAGTGCTGCTGGCAGCGCCCGTGCTGGCCGGCCCGCGCGAAGGCCCTGTGACCGACGCTGCCACCGTCAAGGCGCTCGATGCGCGTGACGCCGAACTATTCGATGTCGTCTTCCACAGCTGCGACACCACAAAGCTGTCCGGGCTGATTGCCGACGATTTCGAATTTTACCACGACAAGGACGGGCTGACTGCCACCAGCGGGCCGCAGTTCATCGCCAGCATTGTCGCGATGTGCGCGCGCCGCAAATCGGGCGAGGACTATGGCGCACGCCGCGAAGTCGTGCCCGGATCGGTGCAGGTATTCATGCTCAACAACTACGGCGCCGTGCAGACCGGCCAGCATCGCTTCTACGGCGTCGGCGGCAAGCTCGATGGCAAGCTGATCGAGACCGCGACCTTCTTCGACGTATGGAAAAACGAAGCCGGCACGTGGAAGCTGGCGCGGGTGTTCAGCTATGGCCATGCGCTCGACGCCGGCGTGAAATAGCGCGCCGGAGCTACGCCTGCCAGCGCAGCGACATGCACGACAGTCCAGCGTCGATCTTGCCGATTTCGCGGGTGTCGAGCGGCACCAGCTTGAAACCGCGGGCCGCGAGCTTGTCGATGGTGCGCGGAAAGTGGGCGCCGACCAGCAGCCAGTCGTTGAGGCGCAGCGCATTGGCCGCCGCGTCCTCGCCGTCGCCGACGGTGATGCAGTCGAAACCGGGGAACATGCCCGCTGCCGCCATCGGTGCGGTGACGAGCAGCACGTCTTCATCGATCAGGTTTGCACCGGTCTTGAGGTGCAATACCCCCGGCGGCGGTGTGACGATGCGCGCGGTGCGGCCAATCTGCGCCAGTGCGCGCGCCAGGGCAGTGGCCCCCGTGGCATCTGTGCGCGCCGAAAGGCCGATGTAGACCGCTTCAGGCGTGACCATGACGTCGCCGCCATCGGCATGGCCGGCGTCGAGTTCGATGACCTGCGCGAACTGGCGGGCGAGCTCGGTGCGGATTTCGGCAGCCTCGCCGGCGCGGCTCGGGGCGCCGGGGTTGAGGATGATGGCGGTGCCGCCGAACACCAGCGCCGGGTCCTCGACGAAGACCGAATCGGGGAAGGCTTCGAGCGGCGGCAAAGTGGTCACCTGCAGTCCGGCGTCCGCCAGCGCCACGATATAGGCAGCATGTTCGGCGGCAACGCCATCGG
>CALMPZ010000372.1 GCA_937871645.1 uncultured Polymorphobacter sp. | reverse complement strand
AGCCAGCGGATCGACGCGCGCGGATTGCTGTGCCCGTTGCCGGTGCTGCGGCTGGCCGCAGCGGCGCGCGGCGCCGCGCCCGGCAGTCGCTTCGACCTGATCGCCGATGACGCAGCGGCCGCGACCGATGTGCCGGCGTTCGTGCGCGAACGTGGCTGGACGGCGCTGGCCACCGAAGCTGCCCCCCATGGCGCGACCCGCTACCGCATCACGCTTTAGCCCGGTTAGCATGTTCCAGCGCCTGCCCGTTCACCGGGCAAGCGCTGGACTTGGCGTACAGTCCTAGTCGTTGATCTGGCGCTTGAAGAAGCGCGGGATCTCCATGTCGGCACCGGCTTCGGTCGAAACGTCAGGTTCAGGGGCCAGCGTCGATGGTGCCCGCGCCGGCTTGGTCGAACGGCTGAGGTTGAGCATCTTCTGAAACAGCGATTGCGGGGCTTCGGCCTCGACTTCTTCCTCAAGCACCATCGGCTCGGGCTCGGCCGGCGGCGTCACCGCAGCGATCGGCTGGTCACCGGGCGTGAAGCGGAAGTTGGCGATTGGTGCCGGCTCGGCCGGTTCGAGATCGAGTTCGGCGACTTCGGGGGCTTCGAGCACCAGTGGCGCCTCCTCGATTTCGACAGGCTCGACAACCGCTGAAACGACCGGTTCGGCAACCGCCGGCGCTGACGGACGTGCCGCGGCGGCGGCCGGGAAGGCGGTACGGACGCCGCCCCATTCGGACGACTTGGTCGGCACCGCCACCGACGGGGTACGGGCGACCGCATCGATGCCGGTGGCAACTACCGACACGCGCATCATGCCGTCGAGGTCGGGGTTGAATGCCGAGCCGACGATGATGTTGGCTTCGGGGTCGACCATTTCGCGGATGTAGGTCGCGGCTTCATCGACTTCCATCAGCCGCAGGTCATCGCCGCCGGTGATGTTGATGATGACGCCCTTGGCGCCGCGCATGCTGACTTCGTCGAGCAGCGGGTTGGCAATGGCCTTCTCGGCGGCTTCGATGGCGCGGTTGTCGCCCGATGCTTCGCCGGTGCCCATCATCGCCTTGCCCATTTCGGACATGACGGTGCGGATGTCGGCGAAATCGAGATTGATGAGCCCGGGCATGATCATCAGGTCGGTGATGCCGCGCACGCCCTGGTGCAGCACCTGGTCGGCCATCGCGAACGCTTCCTTGAAGGTCGTGTTGGCGTTGGCGATCAGGAACAGGTTCTGGTTGGGGATGATGATCAGCGTGTCGACGTGCTTTTGCAGCTCGGCGATGCCTTCGTCGGCTGACCGCATCCGCTTGATGCCTTCAAATGCGAACGGCTTGGTGACGACGCCCACCGTCAGGATGCCCTTTTCGCGCGCTGCACGCGCGACGACGGGGGCGGCACCGGTACCGGTACCGCCGCCCATGCCAGCGGTGATGAACACCATGTGTGCGCCTTCGAGGCTGGCATCGAGCTGGTCGATGGTTTCCTCGGCAGCGGCGCGGCCGATTTCAGGGCGCGATCCGGCGCCCAGGCCCTGGGTGATCTTCAGGCCGAGCTGGATGCGGGTTTCGGCTTGGCTGGCGGCGAGCGCCTGGGCATCGGTGTTCGCCACGACGAAATCGACGCCCTGCAGATTGGCGTTGATCATGTTGGTGACCGCGTTGCCGCCCGCGCCGCCGACACCGATAACGGTAATCCGGGGCTTGAGCTCGGTTAGTTCGGGTCGTTTCAGTTCAAGCATTTCAGGTCTCCCTCTATCCCTGTTTGGCGCCCGGATTGGGCCTTGATGCGATGGATGTCGTTTCTTGGTCTTGAATCAGATTGATGACTTCAGGCGATCGAACATGTTGAGCCAGCGCCCGCCGCCGCTGCGGGGGTTGGACGGTGCAGGTGTCGGCCCCTTGTTCCACAGGTCGGGGACGTCTTCGGCGGCAAACAAGGCGAGCCCGGCGAGCGTCGCGAACGCGCAGCTCGATTGGGCGTCGGGCAATCCGGTGAGGCCGCGCGGGCGGGCAATGCGGACGTTGCGGCCCAGTACACCTTGCGCGAAATCGGCAATGGCCTTGAGTTCGGCGCCACCGCCGGTCAGCACGACCTGCCGCGCCTGCGGGCCGGTGAAGCCCATCGCGATCAGGCTTTTGGCGACTTCGCCGAACAACATGTCGAGGCGGTGGCGGATGACGCCGACAATCTGCGCCTTGGGAACGCGTTGGCCTTCGGCACCGTCGTCATCGCTGACCGGCGGGATCTCGATGACTTCGTGATTGTCCTTTTGCACGGTGATCGCCGCGCCGTGCAGCGTCTTCAAACGCTCGGCATGGCTGCGCTTGGTGGCAAAGGCGCTGGCAATGTCGTTGGTGATGTCGCCCGCTCCCATGGCGATCGACGCCAGCCCGACCAATTGCCCGCCGGCGTGCACCGCGACATTGGTGACGCCCGCGCCGATTTCGACCAGCGCAACGCCGAGCTCGCGCTCCTCGCGCGCCAGACAGGCGAGGCTCGACGCAACCGGTGCCGCGACGATGGTGTGGACGCCCAGATGCGCGGTGCGCACGACAAGATCGAGATTGCGGATCGGCGGCGTCTCGGCAGTGACGACATGGATGTCGACGCCGAGCCGGTCGGCGTGAAAACCGAACGGATTGGCGACGCCGGTCAGCCCGTCAATCGTATACAGCGCCGGCTGCGCGTGCAGCACGGCGCGGGTGCCGGGATCGATGCGCGCGCGCCCGGCGGCGAGCAGCGTGTCGATGTCGATCTTGGTGATGGCATGACCGGCGATGTCGATTTCAACGGTGACGACTTCACTGTCGAGCCCGCCCGCCGAAATGTTCACATAGACCGCATCGGCGGTGACGCCGGCGCTGCGCTCGGCCTGGTCCATCGCCGCGCGGATCGCGCTTTCGGTCTTTTCCATATCGGCGACCAGCCCGCGCCGGACGCCCTGGCAGGCGCGCTGGCCGGTACCGATGACGCGCGGCTCGTTGCCTTCGCTGCCGATCATCGCGATCAGCGCAGCGACCTTCGACGTGCCGACATCGAGCACGGCGATAGTACGCTCGCTGCGGCCGACGCTGCGCCCAACACTGCGATTTGCCTTGGCGGCGCTCATACCGACATCTCGCGCGGTGCGGGGCTGGCGCTGCCGACGTCGCTGCGTACCCGCACCGTCATCTTGCCGGGCAAGCGCATGTCGAAGCGCGCAAAGCCGCGGTCGAGCAGCTGGTTGCCGCGGTTGAGCTTGGCGAAGCTGGCGAGCGCCTTGGCGGCGGCGGCGCGGCCTTCGGGCAGCGCCAGCGTCTCGCCCGATTTGAAGCGAATGTCCCAGCGCCGGCTGCCGACCAATGTCGCGGCATCGACCTTGGCGGCCGGCTCCCCCATCATCGTCGCGCCCAGCCGCGC
>CALMPZ010000371.1 GCA_937871645.1 uncultured Polymorphobacter sp. | reverse complement strand
ATAGCTGGTGGCGAGAAAGTCGCGGACTTCGTCGCGGAAGGCGTTGTAATCGATATTGGTCATGGCTGTTCCCCGGTTTCAGGCGGCGATGGCGGCGGGCGCATTGGCGAGCCGCGTGTAGCGCGTGAGGTGATATTCGACGCTGCCGAACTGGCGTTCGATCTCGATGGCGCGCTTGAAGAAGAAGCCGACCGCGAGTTCGTCGGTCATGCCCATGCCGCCGTGCAGCTGGATCGCCTGCTGGCCGATGTAGCGCAGCGATTTGCCAACATAGACCTTGGCGGCCGACACCGCGCGGGCGCGTTCGGCGGGTGCCGCGTCGAGCAATTCGATGGCGCGGGCGGTAATCGACTGCGAATGTTCCATCGCCACCAGCATGTCGACCATGCGGTGCTGGAGGACCTGGAAACTGGCGAGCGCCTTGCCGAACTGCTGGCGCTGGCTGGTGTAGGCGAGCGTGTCGCCGTGCAGGCGGCGCATGACACCATTGGCTTCGGCGCACAGCAGCGCGGTGGCTTCATCGACGATGCGTTCGATCAGCGGCAGTGCGGTGCCTTCGGGCACCAGCAGCGCCGATGCCGGCACGGTGACGTTGGCGAAGCTGATGTCAGAGGCGGGGCCACCCGAAATGGTGCGATAGTCGCGGCGGCTGATGCCAGGCAGCTTGGCATCGACGACGTACAACGAGATGCCGTCGGGGTCGCGGTCGCCGCCCGACGTGCGCGCCACGACGATCAGGTGCGTCGCACCGACGGCGCCGAGCACAACGGCCTTCTGGCCATCGATGACATAGTTGGCGCCGCGGCATTCGGCGCGCGTCGCGACGTGCGCGGGGTTGCTGCGGGCGTTGGGCTCGCCGGCGGCATATGCGAAGATCGCGGTGCCGGCGATGGCGTCGGCGATGAGCTGCGGCGCGGCTTCGGCGTTACTGGCCTTGAGGAAGCCACCGGCAATCACTGCCGTCGACAGATAGGGTTCGACGACGAGCGCGCTACCGAATTCCTCGAGGATGAGTGCATGTTCGGCAGCGCCGCCGCCGAGGCCACCGGCAGCTTCAGCAAAGCCCGCGCCGAGCAGGCCCAACTCGCCGGCGAATGCCTGCCAGTGCGGCGCGCTCCAGCCGGCTTCGGAATCGATGATGCGGCGGCGTTCGGCATCGTCATAGCGGTCGCGCAGATAGCCGGCGACCGAGTCGCGGATCATCCGCTGATCGTCTGAGAGAGGGGTTTCCATCGTGAAGTTCCTGTCGAAAAGGGGGAGGTGTGTAGCGTCAGTTCACGCGGCGCGTGTGGCCGGCCCAGAACGGCTCGCGCAGTTCGCGGCGCAGGATTTTGCCCGATGGGTTGCGCGGCAGGATGTCGATGAAGTCGACGGTCTTGGGTGCCTTGAACGCCGCGATGCGCGTGCGCGCGAAGGCGATGATGTCGGCGGGCGTCGGGTTGGTGCCGGGCTTGGCGACGACGATGGCCTTGACCGCTTCGCCCCATTGCGCGTCGGGGACGCCGATGACCGCGACTTCGGCGACATCGGGGTGGCCATAAACGGCGCTTTCGACTTCGGCCGGATAGATGTTTTCGGCGCCCGAAATAATCATGTCCTTCACGCGGTCGTGGATGAACAGATAGCCGTCGGCGTCGAGGTAACCGGCATCGCCCGACCGCAGCCATCCGTCGGCGCCCATCGTCGCGGCGGTGGCTTCGGGCAGCTTCCAATAGCCCGCCATATTGGCGACCGAGCGGATGGCGACTTCGCCGACTTCGCCGGTCGGCAACGTGTTGCCGGCGTCATCGATGATCTTGATTTCGACGCCGGGCATCGGCAGCCCCGCCGCGCGCATCCGCGCATTGCCCGCCGGATCATGGTCTTCGGGCGGCAGATAGACGATGGTGCCGGTGGTTTCGGTCATGCCGTATTGCTGGCAGAAGCCGCAGCCGAACACTTCCATGCACTCGCGCAGCAGGTCGAGCGGGATCGGGCTGGCGCCGTAGAGGATGTACTTCAGCCGCGAATAATCGACTTCGCGGGCGCGCGGCTGGCGGACGACGATCTGCAGCGCGGCGGGCACCATGAACATCTTCGAGATGCGGCCCTGTTCGATGAAGTCGAGCACCTTGAACGGGTCGAATTCACGCGCGACGATGCCCTTGGCGCCGTTGACCAGCCCGACGATGCCCCAGCCGGTGCCGCCGATGTGCGAGACCGGCATCGCCACGAGGCTGACATCGTCCGGACCCCAGTCGTTCCACGCCAGACCGGCAGCGGCCGCCAGCTTGCGCCCGCCGAGCAGGTTGCGGTGCATCAGCATCGCGCCCTTGGGACGCCCGGTGGTGCCCGAGGTGTAGAGCTGCACGGCGATGTCGGTGTCGTCGATGGTAACGCCCGGATCGCTGTCGGGCTGCGCGTCGCGCCACGCCTCGAACGTCGGCCAGCCGCGACCGTTCGGCTCCATCGCGACGATTTTCAGGTTCGGCAGCTCAGGCGCGATGGCGGCGGCCTGGTCGGCGACTTCGGGGCCGACGAACAGCATCGCGGCTTCCGAATCGCCGGCGATATAGGCGACTTCGGGCGGAGCCAGCCGCCAGCCGATCGGCGCGACGACAACGCCGGCCTTGAGCGCGCCGAACAGCAATTCGAAATAATGGTCACTGTTCTTGCCGAGGTAGGCGATGCGCTGGCCCTTGGTCAGCCCGGCGGCGATCAGCGCATG
>CALMPZ010000370.1 GCA_937871645.1 uncultured Polymorphobacter sp. | reverse complement strand
AACCATTGCAGGAACGCCCCGAACGCCGCGTAGAACAGGCAGGCGACCAGCGTGACGCGCAGTGCGGCGTCGCCGGCAGTCGGTGGAATGGATTTGGCCCCGCGGATCACGCGGCCACCATGCCGCGTGGCGACGACGCTGTCACCCGTTCGCCGCGCGTGACACGCCGAATTGGCGCTGCCATAACTGCCGGGCAATCATATTGGGGAGTATCGCGCATGACCATTCCAGCACTTTTCGACATGACCGGACAGGTCGCGGTCATCACCGGCAGCTCGCGCGGCATCGGCAAGGCGATCGCGCACCGCATGGCCGAACATGGCGCCACCGTCATCGTCAGCTCGCGCAAGCAGGACGCCTGCGACGCCGCGGTTGCCGAAATCAACGCAGCGGTGGGGCGTGATGCGGCGTTCGCCATCCCCGCCAACATTGCGTCGAAGGCCGATCTGCAGCGGCTGGTCGACACCACCATCGCCAAGTTCGGCAAGATCGACGCCTTGGTCTGCAACGCCGCGTCGAACCCCTATTTCGGCCCGGCAGCGGGCATTGCCGACGAACAGTTCACCAAGATCCTGCAGAACAACATCGTCGCCAACCATTGGCTGATTTCGATGGTGGCGCCGGCGATGACGGCGCGCAAATCGGGCAGCATCACCATCATCTCGTCGGTCGGCGGGTTGAAGGGCTCCACCGTCATCGGCGCCTATTGCATCTCGAAGGCCGCCGACATGCAGCTGGCGCGCAATTTGGCCGCCGAATTCGGCCCGGCGAACGTCCGCGTCAACGCGATCTGCCCCGGGCTGGTCAAGACCGACTTCGCCAAGGCGCTGTGGGAAAATCCCGAAATCCTCAAGGGCAGCACCAGCCGCGCGCCGCTGCAGCGCATCGGCGAGCCCGATGAAATCGCCGGCATGGCGGTGCTGCTGGCGACGAAGGCTGGCGCGTTCATCACCGGCCAGAGCATCGTCATCGACGGCGGGGTGAGCGCGGTTTAGGGCGCGCCCCTTGAAGCCCCTCCCCAGTGGGGAGGGGTTGGGGAGGGGGTTCGACGCTGGCTCATGAATCGCGACGTTGCACGCCGGCCAGCGGCCGTGCTCCCCCTCCCCCGACCCCTCCCCGCCGGGGAGGGGAGTTAGCCGCGGCGGTCGTAGTAGAACCGCCCCATGCGGTCGAACAGCGCCATCGCGTCGGGCGGGGTCGTGTCGCCGCTGAATTCGCGGTAGAGCGTGTCGACGTTGACGACGATGCGTTCGGCGTCGCTCCAGCTGGCGAAGCGGCCGAGGCCACCCGACGCGGCAATGTCGCGTGCGGCGGTTTCGGCGTCGAGGCCGGCGTCGTAGCGGGCGCGGGCTTCGCGGTTGATGTGTTCGAGATAGTCGGCGACGGCGCGCACCCCGGCCTTGTCGGTCAGCGGGCCGTGGCCCGGCACGATGGTGTCGACGTCCATCGCGAGGATGCGTTCGCACGCCTTGATCCAGTTGCCGACGGGGCCGGCCCACATGATCGGCGTGCCTTCGATGAACAGGATGTCACCGGTGAACACCGTGCGCGCGTCGGGGACATGCACCAGCACATCGCCGGCGGTGTGCGCAGGGCCGACTTCGATGAGGCTCACATCGCGGTCGCCGACCTTGAGATCGAGCTGTCCCGAAAACGTCCGCGTCGGCGCGCGTTCCTCGATGCCGGCGAATTCGAACGGCGCGAAAATGTCGGCGAAATAGCGTCCCGCGACACCGAGCGCGCCGCTGGCGCCCGCCGCCTTCATCGCCGCCATCTGGTGCGCGCCGAAGCCCTCCATTTCGCGCGCCGAGGCGGCGGACGCGATGATTTCGGCGTTCGAACACAGGCAGTTACCGTGCGTATGGTCGCCGTTGGCGTGGGTGTTCACCAGGCAGGTGATGTCGGCGCCGCCGAGGCCGGTGGCATCGCGCATTGCCGCGAGCATTTCGGCGGTCAGCGGCACGTCGAACAGCGTGTCCACCAGCAGCGACTGGTCGCCGTCGACGATCAGTCCGGCGTTCGACCAGCCCCAGCTGCCATCGGGCTGCAGCCAGGCGAACAGCCCTTTGCCGGTTTCAACCAGCCCGCGTGCGTATGCCATTTTCCCCCCGTTCGGTCTTATTCGAGTTCGTAAACCATCTGCACGGTGATGCTCAGTTCGACTTCGCCGGGCGCCACCGGTGTCGGCGGTGCGGCGCCGATCTTGTCGGCGCGCGCCATCATCACCATCGGGCGCGGGCCGGGCTCAACGGCACCGCCTTCGCTGATCGACACCAGCCGGCGGACGCGCAAACCGGCGGCCTTGGCGTAGAGGTCGGCACGCGTGCGGCCGGTGGCGACCGCCTGCGCACGGGCGCTGTCGAGCGCGGCGTCGGCCTTGTCGATGCCGAACGTCGGGCCCGAAATCTGGTTGGCGCCCTGGGCGACCAGCGTGTCGATCAGCTTGCCGGCATCGTCGATCTTGCGGACACGGATGCTGATGGTGTTGGTCGCCTGATAGCCGGTCAGCACCGGGGCTTCGTTGTTGGCGTACTTGTACTGCGGCTGCAGGCTCAGCCCGCTGGTCTGGATATCGCGGTCGGCAATGCCGGCCTTGCGCACTGCGGCGACAACGGCGGTCATGCGCGTCGCGTTGTCGGCGAGCGCGGCGGCGGCGGTCGGCGCACTGGTCACCACGCCGCCCGAAATGTCGACGATGTCGGGCGCTTGCGCGACGCGGCCCTCGACGCTCAGCGCCACCGTTGGGGCGGCAACAGTCTGCGCCTGTGCAGGCAGGCTGGCGACGGCAGCCGCAATCATCGCGGCGAAATGGCGGGTCTTCATGGCTAGGCTCCCGGAGTTGTTGAACGCACGCAACCTAGCGCGCGCCAACTTGCGCGCGGCTGAACGAATGGCGTTGTGCGGCCTAGCGCTTGATCAACCGGTAGCCGCCGAGCAGGACGATGGCGCCGATGATCGCCGCGATGAAGCCGGCCTTTTCGTTTGGCGCGTAAAAGCCGAGTGCCTGGCCGATCCAGGTCATCAGCACTGCACCGGCGATGCCGATCAGCATCGTCACGATCCAGCCGCCGGGGTCGCGGCCCGGCATGATGGCCTTGGCGATGGCGCCGGCGATAAGCCCGATGATGGCTGCAGCAATCCAACCCATATGCAAAACCCTCCCAATCGCCGCACGCACTTCCCCTTGAAATCGCGCGACACTTGCCAATCTACACCGCTTTGCAAGGCGGCGCCAGCGCGGGCCGCCGCGTTGCCACGCCTTGGTCTTCGCAGCGCCACAATTTCGCGCTATACCGCACTTGCGTGAAGTGCGTTACTGCGATAATACACCGCCTACCTCCCCAGGATGACGATTCGGTCATGAATATGCATAGCAAAGTCCCGGCTCCCGGCGATTCTAGCGTTTTGGACGCACCACAGAGCCTTGCCGCACGGCTGGGCCGCTGGAGCAAGCCGGCGTTCGGCGCCTTGCTGGCGATCGCAGTCGGCCTCGGCGCCTGGTACTTTTTCGGCAAGAAGGATGCGCCGCCGGCGCCGCCGCAGGCCGCGCCCGTCGTGACGGTCAGCGTGCCGGGCACCACCATGGTCGCAAGCACCGTGCGCGGCACCGGCAGCATCGCCGCACGTCGCGACATGCCTGTCGGCGTGCAGGGCGAAGGCGGCCGCGTGACCGCGGTGCTGGTCGATGCCGGTCAGTTCGTGCGCGCCGGTCAGGTGCTGGCGACGATCGACAAGGCGGTGCAGACGCAGCAACTGGCGCAGATGCAGGCGGGCAGCCGCAGCGCGCGCGCCGATGCTGCGCTGGCGCAGGCCGAGCTCGACCGCGCGCAGGCGCTGGTCAGCAAGGGTTTCATTTCGAAGGCCGATATCGACCGCAAGACCGCAGCGCGCGATGCCGCGCAGGCGCGCGTCGCCGTGGCCGCAGCACAGGCCAGCGAGATGGAGGCGCGTCTCGGCCGTCTCGATGTGCGTGCGCCCGCCGCCGGTCTGGTGCTCGCCCGTTCGGTCGAAGCCGGGCAGGTCGTCGGTGCCGGCTCGCCGCCGCTGTTCCGCGTCGCCGAAGGCGGCGTGCTCGAACTGCGTGCGGCGGTTACCGAACAGGATATGGAGCGCCTGAAGGTCGGCATGCCTGCCAGCGTCCGCCCGATCGGCGCCGACAGCAGCTACCAGGGCAAGGTCTGGCTGCTCGATCCGGTCATCGACGCGACGTCGCGGCAGGGCATTGCCCGCATCGCGCTGCCGTATTCGCCGGGCCTGCGCGTCGGCGCCTTTGCCGCCGCCGACATCGCCGCC
The DNA here is from genome assembly GCA_937871645.1 of uncultured Polymorphobacter sp. GTDB lineage: Bacteria > Pseudomonadota > Alphaproteobacteria > Sphingomonadales > Sphingomonadaceae > Polymorphobacter_A. The sequence goes on along the minus strand of CALMPZ010000370.1, from coordinate 1,123 downwards.
GGCGAAGCCACGCAGCCGGTGCTGCCGCAGTCGGCGGTGCAAGTCGATGGCGAAGGCAGCTATGTGCTGATCGTCGGCAAGGACAACATCGTCGCCCGTCGCGCCATCAAGACCGGCACCGTCAGCGATGCCGGTGTCAGCATCAACAGCGGGCTTTCGGGTGACGAGCGTGTCGTGCTCAACGCCGCCGCATTCCTGCGTCCCGGCGATAAGATCACGCCGGTCGCGGCCCCCAAGCGCTGATCGCCGGAGCGAGGCAAGCCCATGCGCAATATTTCCAGTTGGTCGATCCGCAATCCGATCCCGCCGATCGTGCTGTTCGTGCTGCTGACGCTGGCGGGTATCGTCAGCTTCCGCAACATGAGCATCAACGAAATGCCGGATGTCAGCTTTCCGGCGGCACAGGTCGTCATCGTCCAGCCGGGTGCGGCGCCGACCGAACTCGAAACACAGGTCACGCAACGCGTCGAAGCGGCGGTGCGCAGCATCAACGGCGTCGATGAAATCACCTCCTGGGTCGGCGAGGGGCAATCGTTCACGACCGTGCAGTTCGCCATCGGCACGCCGGTCGACCGCGGCGTCAATGACGTGCGCGATGCGATTTCGAACATCCGCAGCGAATTGCCCAACGGCATTCTCGAGCCGCAGGTCAACCGCGTCGATTTCTCGGGCGGACCGCTGGCCTATATTTCGGTTGAATCGACCGATATGACGCTCGAAGAACTGAGCTGGTTCGTCGACAACACCGTCGCCAAGAAGCTGCTCGGCGTGCCCGGCATGGCGCGCGTCGGCCGGGGCGGCGGGGTCAGCCGCGAAATCCGTGTCATCCTCGATCCGGCGCGGCTGCAGGCTTACGGCCTGACCGCGAGCGAGGTCAACGCGCAGTTGCGCCAGACCAACCTCAATGCTGCCGGGGGCCGTACCGAAATCGCCGGCTCCGAACAGAATATCCGCGTCGTCGGCAACGCCGATACCGCGTACGGACTTGGGCAGACGCAGATTTCCGCCAGCGGCGGCCGCTCGTTGCGGCTGTCGGATATCGCCACGGTGCGCGATCTTTATGCCGAACAGCGCAGCGTCGCGCTGATGAACGGCCGGCAGGTGCTGAGCTTTTCTTTGACCA
>CALMPZ010000369.1 GCA_937871645.1 uncultured Polymorphobacter sp. | reverse complement strand
GAAAATGGCGAGGCTGGGCTCGTACAATTCGATCATCATCACGCGCGGCCGCCGCGCCGGATCACCGAGCAGCCCCGTCGCACCGGCAAGGATCATGCCCTCCGCACCTTCGACATCGGCCTTGAGCACATCGATCCGCGCCAGCCCGTGCTGCGCCGCATAGCTGTCGAGGCGGACAATCGGCACCGTCAGCATGCGTGCCAGCGATTTGCGGTTGGTGTCGCGGATCGACGAATAGGCGCTGTCTTCGGCCTGCGCAAAGCTCACCGTGCCGTCCTCGCCGCCCACCGCGCATTGGTTGAGGCGGATGTTTTCGAAGCGGTTGAGTTCGGCACTGGCGGTCAGCAACGCGGCATTGAGCGGCAAGGGTTCGAACGCATGGACGCTGCCCTTGGTGGCGATCTGCGCCATCAGCATGGTGAAATAGCCGACATTGGCGCCGATATCGACGCAGGTGGAATCGGGCCGCAGCACCGAGCGCAGGAACGCAGTTTCGTCGGTTTCGAAATTGCCGACGAAATGAATAGCGCGTCCGACCTCCTCGTTGGCGCGGACCAGCAGCGCATAGCCGTTGGTTTCGGTCTGGATCACGCGGGGAACGGCGCGCGGCACGCTGATCAGCGACGCCTTGTAGCGCAGCAGGGCGAGGGCATTGTCAAACAGTCTGGGCATGGGTTTTCCAAAAACGACGCAACGGCTCATAGTTGATGAGCAAGGCGATACCATAGATAATCCGTGCCATCGCAATTCCGACAATCCCGAGTGGTCCGACAAGGAGCAACATGGCCACCAGCGTCAGCGCACCGGCAAACAGGTTCGACAGCGCGACAAAGCGCATGCGGCCCAGCCCGAGCAGGATGAAATGCGGCAGCACGCCCAGCGACAGCAGCCAATAGGCGATGAGTAGCAGTCCCAGTGTCGGTGCCGCCGCTGCCGCGACGTCGGCGCCCAGCCACAGCGTCAGTATCTCCACCCGGAACACCAGCAAGACCAGCGCGATGCTGGTGGTGGCCGCGCCAAGCAACAGCACGCCGCGCACGATCAACCGCTGCACCCGCGCCGGATCGCCCTGCGCCATCGCGCGGCCAACCTTCGGAAACACCACGCTGGCCGCTGCGGCGGCAAAGGCGTGCAGCGGTTGGGCAAGCTGGGTCGCGACGGCATAATGCGCCAGCCCCGCCGCGCCGACCGCACTGCCGATGATGAAGCGGTCGGCGACCCCGAACGCCAGCCCGCCGACGCCTTGCAGCCAGCCCCAGCCGGCATCGCGCAGGATGGCATGGTGTTCGGCAAGGCTCGGGCGCAGCGACTTCAGGTGCAGCCAGCGTTCGACAACGATGACGCGCACTGCCAGCCGCGCGCACGCAGTCAGCACCAGCGCCGCATAGAGCGCCGCCAGCGTCCCGAACACCGCAACCGCCGTGACCGCGGCGCCGATCTGCAGCGACCGCATCCACATTTCGATCGTCGCGATCGTGCGGAACCGCTCACCGCCGCGCAGTGTCGAGGTGAAGACGTTTTCGACCTGCTCGATGAGCGCGATGGCCGCCGCCGTCGCCTCGGTCAGCAGCACCGCGTCGCGCGCCCCCATCCGCATCAGGAATGTCCCGCTGCCGACCAGAAACGTCGCGAATATCGCTAGCGCGAGCAGCAGCCCGCCGGCCAGCGCAATCGCCAGCGAGCCGCGCACCAGCAGCTCGACATCGTCGCGGTCGCGCGCCGCGATGCCGTGCGCGATGGCACGCACCGTCGCCGCACCGGTGCCGATGTTGAGGAAGGCGCCAAAGCCGATCGTTGCCGACAGCAGCGCCCATTGGCCAAAGGCTTCGGTACCAAGCCGGTCGAGAAAGAACGGCGTGGTGACCAGCAGCAGCACCGGATACCAGGCATATTCGACCACCGACCAGAACGACCCCATCAGCCGCTGCCGGCCTTGCATCAACCGCTTCACCAGCTGCTTCATGGTGCCACGCCGCCGAGCGGGATATAGACATAGTCGCGCAGGAAGTTCGACAGCGTGATGTGC
>CALMPZ010000368.1 GCA_937871645.1 uncultured Polymorphobacter sp. | reverse complement strand
GCCACCGCGCGCTGGATGCCGCCGGGCTGGTGCCGCTGGAAATCCTGATCGGCGAACTGCTGCGCGAAATCGCCGATGCCGCGCATGATGTCGGGCGCCAGCACGCCAATCTATTCCACGACACCGTGCCGCGCCTCGTCATGCTGTCGCAGCTCGCGGCGGGTGCCGACCAGCTCGCGTCGCGCGTCGCGCTGGACCATGGCTACCGGCTGCACGCGGTGCTGCCGTTCGCGCATGCCGAATATGGCCACGACTTTGCGCCGGGCCCGGAGCGCGACAGCTTCGACGAACTGTTCGACCAGTGCGAAAGCTGGTGGCATTTGCCCAACAGCCGCAGCGACGGCGCCACCGGCTATGCGCTGGCCGGCGAGGCGACGGTGGCGCAAGTCGACGTGCTGATCGCGGTATGGGACGGCAAGGCATCGCGCGGCCCCGGCGGCACCGCCGATGTCATCGACTATGCAGTACGGCGCGGCGTGCCGGTCATCCACATCCCGACCGATCCCGACATTCCGCCGCAGGTACTGTGGTCGGGGCTCGACGGCCTGCCGCCGACGATGCTGCACCGCGATTCGGTGCCGCAGCGTGCGTTGGAGCCGCTGGCGATTGCGCGCATCGTCTCGAACCTGCTCGCCCCGCCGAGCGACCCGGCCGAGATCAAGGCGATCGAGCTCTACCTCGGCGAGCACGAGCGCAAGTGGCGGCTGCGCGTCGAATATCCGGCGCTGCTGGCGCTCGCCGGCGTCCGCAAGATGAATCGCTCGAACTTCATCAGCGCCCCCTATGAAGCGACGACGCGCGCCGACTGGCTGCCCTACCGCGAGGCGCTGGTCAACGCCGGCATCAACACCGGCGGCGCGCTCGACAGCCTCGAAAAGTCGTTCAGCTGGAGCGACCGGCTCGCCGACTATTACGCGCAGACCTACCGCTCGGGGAGCCTGTTCAACTTCTTCGCCGCCGCCATCGCGGTGACGCTCGCGGTGCTCGGGCTGGTGCTGCCCGCTGCCAAGGTCTGGCTGCTCGGCGGCGAGCTGGTGCTGATCGGCGCCGTCGTCGCCAACACCCGCGTCGGCAATGCCCGCGAATGGCACCGCTGCTGGCTCGACTACCGCTTCCTGGCCGAACAGCTGCGGCCGATGCGGAGTCTCAAGCTGCTCGGCGCCGCGACGCCGCTGATGACCGTCCACCCCAGCGCCAACGGCTGGGCGCGCTGGACCGACTGGTATGCCTCCGCCGCGTGGCGCGCGATGGGGGCACCGCCGAGCCTCAAGGACCAGGCCGCGCTCGAAACCGTCGCCGAACACATCGCCGCCGAGGAAGTCGATCCGCAGATTTCGTACAACCACGTCAACGCCCACCGCATGCACCACCTCGATCACCGCCTCCACGAGATCGGCAACCGGCTGTTCATCGCGACGGTCATCGCCGGCCTGGTGATCATGGCGGCGATCATCACGCATGCCGAATGGCTGGTGCCCTTCAAGGTGCCGCTCGGCGTGCTGACCGCGGTACTGCCGACGCTGGGCTCGGCGGTGTTCGGCATGCGCGGCCAGGGCGACTTCGCCGGCGCCGCCCGGCGTTCGGCCGAAACGGCGGATGCACTCGCACGCTCGACGCTGCGCCTGCGCGAACGCCCGATTGAACTGCCCAGCGCCGCACGGGCGACCGAGGATGCCGCCGTGACCATGCTCGCCGACCTCGGCGCGTGGCGCACCAGCTTCAGCGACAAGAAGCTGGCGATACCCGCTTAGCACACCCTTCCCTCTCCCTCGAGGGGAGAGGGCGACTCGCGCGGCACGCGCGGCGGGGTGAGGGTGGAGCAACGCGCACCAACGCCCGGTTTGTCCCTCGACTACGCTCGGGATGAGCGAGGTAAGGCGTTTTTGGCAGGTCAACAGGCAGCGTCACACTTCGGCCGCCCTCGGCAATCTGGTCAGTCTTTACGGGTGTACGGGGTTTGCGAAAAACGCATCCCGGCAACCCGATGACCCGCGCATCAGATTATATCGTTTAATATCATATAGTTAAAGCGCCCAAATCGGCGGCCGCCTTGACTCGATAGTTTGATATCAAACTACACCGTGCACAGTTGCTGCTCGCCCCCAACCTTGCCACGCCCCCCGCATCGCCTATCATCCGCGCATGCAGATCCGCCCCGAAACCCCCGCCGACCACGCCGCCATCCGCGCCGTCATCACCGCCGCCTTCGCCCGCCCTGACGAGGCCGAACTCGTCGACCAACTACGCCGCGACGGCGACGCCGCCATTTCGCTGGTCGCCGAGGCCGACCACGCCATCATCGGCCATGTCCTGCTGTCGCCGATGGCCGCGCCGTTCGCCGCGCCGTTCGCCGCGCCGTTTACCGCGCTGGGCCTCGCGCCGCTATCGGTGCTGCCCGCGCACCAGCAGCGCGGTGTCGGCAGTGCACTGATGCACGCCGCCATCTACGCAGCGCGCACCAACGGTGCCGCCGCGATCTTCCTGCTCGGCAACCCCGGCTATTACCAGCGCTTCGGGTTCAGCGCCGCAGCCGCAAAGCCGTTCGCCTCGCCCTATGCCGGCCCGCATTTTATGGCGCTGCCGCTGGTCG
>CALMPZ010000367.1 GCA_937871645.1 uncultured Polymorphobacter sp. | reverse complement strand
CGCCGACGCCCCAGCCGAGGACGGCCAGGCCGTTGACCATTGTCGTGTGGCTGTCGGTGCCGACCAAGGTGTCGGGATAGGCGACGGTGGCGCCGCTGGCGTCTTCGGAGGTCCAGATCGTCTGCGCCAGATACTCGAGGTTGACCTGGTGGCAGATGCCGGTGCCCGGCGGCACGACGCGGAAACCCTTCAGCGCGGTGGTCCCCCAGCGCAGGAATTCATAGCGCTCGATGTTGCGCGCGTATTCAAGGTCCATATTGTCGGTGAACGCCTGCGGCGTGCCGAACTCGTCGACCATGACGCTGTGGTCGATGACCAGATCGACGGGGATCTGCGGGTTGATCTTCGCCGGGTCACCGCCCAGCTTGGTCATCGCATCGCGCATGGCGGCCAAATCGACGACGCAAGGCACGCCGGTGAAATCCTGCATCAGCACGCGCGCCGGACGGTAGTTGATTTCATGCTCGGACTTCTTGTCCTTCGCCCATTGCACCAGTGCCTTGAGGTCGTCGGTCTTGACCGTGGTGCCGTCCTCAAAGCGCAGCAGGTTTTCGAACAGCACCTTCATCGAGAACGGCAGGCGGCTGATGTCGCCCAACTTCTCCGCCGCAGCCGCCAGGCTGTAATAGCTGTAAGTCTTGCCGGCGACGCTCAACTGGCGACGGGTTTTCAGGCTGTCCTGTCCAATGGCGGTCACGGGCGTCTCCTCGCATGAATCGAATTTGCGATGGCCTTAACGCAACTGCAGCATCGGGGGAACAGCCTTGGCAAAAAAGGCTGCGAATTTGCTGGCGGGGCGGGTGCGCTGCAGAGGGGAATGTGGTCAGTCTTTACGGGTGTGAGAGGATTTAGGTCGAAGGGCCTCCGGCGGGCAGGGGTGACCCCTGCACCCATTTGAAGAAAATCAGCGTCATCCCGGCGAACGCCGGGACCCAGTTGCCTTCAAACGAACGGCCGGAAAGAAAGCTGGGTCCCGGCCTGCGCCGGGATGACGAAATGAACTTAATGGGTGAAGGGGCTAGCCCCTGCCCGCCGGAGGCTCTTTCTCGTCGCGGCCTATCATTTCGATAATGTAACGAAAAGCCGCAACTGACCTCACACCGCCGCGATATAGCGGTCGATGACCTTCGCCAGCACGTCGAGCGGCACGCCGCCGGTGCTGACCACGGCATCGTTGAAGCCCTGCAGCGTGAACTTCGGCCCCAGCGCGGTCTGCGCCTTGGCGCGCAGCCGGACGATTTCGTTATGGCCGATCTTGTAGCCGCAGGCCTGGCCGGGCGAGGCGCAATAGCGGTCGATTTCGCTGGTGACGGCTGCTTTGTTGCGGCCGGTGTTGGCGACCATGTATTCAACCGCCTGGTCGCGCGTCCAGCGCTTGGCGTGCAGGCCGGTATCGACCACCAACCGCACCGCGCGGAAGTTGAGCGCCTGCAAATAGCCGAGCTGCCAGAACGGTTCGGTCTTGTACATGCCGGCTTCGTCGACCAGCTGTTCGGCGTAGAGTGCCCAGCCTTCGACAAAGGCGTTGAAGCCCAGAAGCGAGCTGATCAGCGGCAGCTTGTCCTGGTTTTCGGCGATGAACGCGCCCTGCCAGGCGTGGCCGGGCAGCGCTTCATGCGCGGTCAGCGACGCCAGCGTGAAGCTCGGCCAATACGCCGTGTCCTTGAGGTTGACGTAGTAGATCGCCGGGCGCTTGCCGTCCAAGGAGGCGAAGTTCATGTAGCCCAGCCCGGCGCCGTCCTGAATGTCTTCGGGGACGCGCTTGACGACGACATCGGCGTTGAGCTTGAGGTTCGACAGCTTGGGCATCAGCGGCCGGACATCGTTGATCCGCGCCTGAATGAACGCGATGACCTGCGCACGGCCGGCATCGGTGTTGGGGAACAGGAACTTCGGATCGGCGGTCAGCGCCGACATGCGCGCCCCGACGCTACCCTGCGTCAGCCCCTGCGCGCGCAGCACCTTGTCCATCCCGGCCTGCAGTTCGGCCGTCTGCTGCAGCCCAGTCTTGTGGATTTCGTCAGCCGACATACTGGTCGTCGTGCTGCCCTTGAGCAGCCAGTTGTAATAGGCCTCGCCGTCGGGGAGCTTCCAGACGCCGGCGTTGCTGTTGGCCTTCGGCTGGATGGCTTTCAGCGCGGCAATCTGCCGGTCGAGTGCCGGATAGATCTTGCTGTTGGTGATGCTGACCGCCTGCGCGCTCGGGTCGGCGGCGCCGCTGATCTTTGCGGCGTGCGCGGCGAGTGCGGTGACCATGCGCTGGCTGGCGGCCGGCGTGGCGCGGAAGCCCGCCATCTGGCCGAGCGCGTTCGACATCATGAAGTCGGGCAAAATGACGCCCTTGCCGGCATCGGCCTGGATGCGCGCGGTTTCCTGATCGAGCTGCGTGGCAAAGCCTTCCATGCGCGCCAGATAATTGTCGATATCGCCCTTGGCCTCGACGCGCTGATAGCTCGACAGGAACTCCGGCATGTTCTGATAGGCGCCGTTCTGCTGGCTGACGACATAGGGGGTGCCGCCGTTGGCGCCGGTGTAGCCGAAGTCGAACTTGTCGCCGCCGTGGATGCCGAGGTCGAGCGCGAACATCGTCATTTCATATTGCGCGGTGTCGGCGCCGCTGAAACCCTTGCGGTCGACAGCGCTCAGCTGCGCCTTGAACGCCTTGAGGTCGGCGAGGTTCTTGGCGGCGGCCGCGGGCGACAGGTCGCTGACCTTGCCGGCGAGCGCGGCAAGCTTGCCTGTATCGAGCCCGATGATGGTGGCGGTTTCGGGCGAAGCGACCAGCATTTGGTCGGCAATCGACTGCAGCACGCCGGCGAGCTGGGCGTTGCCGGTGGTGAGCGCGCGCGCCGCCCATGCGGGCAGCATTGCCGCCATCGAGCCGAGCGCGGCGGTATTGAGAAGTTGGCGACGGTCGAGCATGTTGGAACCCCTTGTGAACTTTTTGTGGCGCGACGGTAGGCAGCCGCTGGCGTGCGCGCAAGCGCGTCAATGGTGGTTTCGACCAACGGCATGCAGGCGCCGACGAACAGCGCGGCGGGCGACTGGCCCGCGCTCCGACGCATAACCGGCGCCGCACAAAGGTGCGACGCCGGTTATGCAGGTTGGCGTCGCTCGCGCGTCTACGCGGTCAGAATCTCGCGCCGGCGACGCAACGCCGTGCCGATCAGGCCAAAGCCCGAAATCATCAGCGCCCAGCTGGCGGGTTCGGGGACTGCGGCTTGGCTCACATAGGTGAGTGTGAAATCGGCATCGAGGGTGTGATCCATGCTGAAGTAATTTACCCCACCTCCAAAATCATAAAATGTCCAACTGGAGGCATGACTATATAAGAACGACAGTGGAGCGCCATTCTGATAGAGATTTAGATTGTCGAAATTGTCCCAGTTCAATTGGGTGTTATATTGGAAGCTGCCACTGAAATGAGCAGAGTCGCCATATTCGCCTGGAACGGGAACCCAGTTCGCCGAACGGTTATCGTTTAAGTCTCCACCGATCCAGAACGCATCGAAACTTAGATCATATATATTATTGTCCAAATAGGATTCCAATTGGACATTAACGCCATATCGGCCGTTGTCCGGATCGTCGTACGTAAATTCTTGAAATCCGTCGTAAGAAAAGCTGTCCGTGAAATTCGCGGTCAAATGGACTGACGTCAGATTTTGACCCGGCACATTGAAGGTCGCAAAATCCAGGACATAAGATGGCGTGCCGAAGCCCGAAAAATGAAATGACGCGCTCTGCGTCGTCGTCAGCGCGTTGGCGGAGGTGCCGGCCAGTGCGGCAAGTGCGATTGCGACAGCGCCAATTTTCAAAAAATGCATGATTTGACCCCGTTCAAGATAGAAATTGCCCCTTGAATTTTAGTGAGCGCGCGAAACAAAATATAGTCAAACAATTAAATTGTTCACCGAAAATTGCCGAATAATGTCAATTATGTAGATAGAATTCACAGCGGCTTAGGCCGGCTCGGAATTTATTTATATCGATTCCAGCCAGTTGCGAGAATATGCAGTCAAATTGCGCGATCCCGGCAGGTTGTGCCGGCCTTGGCGGCAGGCGGCCAGTGCAGCCGCGCGGTGCCACGCACTTTCATTCGCGGCCAATTCGCCCTAAACGCCGCCTATGACCGGCTTCCTCAAAATGCATGGCCTCGGCAACGACTTTGTCGTGTTCGACGCGCGCGTGCGGCCGCTGGCGCTGACGACGGCGCAGGTGCGCGGGCTGGCCGACCGGCACACCGGCATCGGCTGCGACCAGCTGATTGTCATCGAGGCGTCCGACAAGGCCGATGCGTTCATGCGTATCTACAATGCCGACGGCGGCGAGGTCGAAGCTTGCGGTAATGCGGCGCGCTGCGTGGCGACGTTGCTGGGTGCTGCGGCGACGATCGACAGTGCCGCGGGCATCCTCGATGCAGCGGCGACTGAAGCCTCGGCGACCATTCTCTATCCGCCGCCGCGTTTCGGCTGGGACGAAATCCCGCTCGCCTATGCGATGGACACGCATGACATGCCGGTGGCGTGGGACGCTTTGGAACGGCCGATTGCGGTCAATGTCGGCAATCCGCACGTTATCTTCTTCGTCCCCGATATCGATGCGGTGCCGCTCGACGTGCTCGGGCCGGTGATCGAACATGACGCGCTGTTTCCGGCGCGCATCAACGTCAATGTCGCGCAGGTCGTGGCGCGCGACCATATCCGGCTGCGCGTCTGGGAGCGCGGTGTCGGACTGACGCGCGCTTGTGGCACCGGCGCCTGCGCCACGGCGGTCGCGGCGATGCGGCGCGGACTGACCGAGCGCACGGTCAATGTCGATCTGCCCGGCGGGCGGCTGGTCATCGAATGGCGCGCCGACGGCCAGATTGCCATGACCGGCCCGGCGGCGACGTCGTTCAGCGGCGACGTCGACCTCGACGCCTTTGCATGAAGCCGCCCTCCGAACTTCAAAAGCCTGAAATCATCAACTTTGGCTGCCGCCTCAACATCGCCGAGGCCGCGACCGCGCATGCCGCCGCACCGGCGGGCAGCATCGTCGTCAACAGCTGCGCGGTGACCGCCGAGGCAGTGCGCCAGGCGCGGCAGGCGGTGCGACGCGCGCACCGCGAGCAGCCCGATGCGAACATCATCGTCACGGGCTGCGCGGCACAGCTCGACCCGGCGGGGTTCGCGGCGCTGCCCGGCGTGGCGATGGTGCTCGGCAACCGCGAAAAGCTCGATGCGGCGCGCTACGATCTGGCCGGCGCCAATGACCGCGCCCGCGTCGGCGACATTTTCAGCGTGCGTGACGCGCCGCTCGCGGTATCCGACAGCGTCAGCCACACGCGCGGCTTCGTCGCGGTGCAGAACGGCTGCGACCACCGCTGCACCTTCTGCGTGATTCCGCTGGCGCGCGGGGTGTCGCGCTCGGTGCCCGCCGGCGCGGTGATCGAGCGCATCAAGCAACTGGTCGGGCAGGGCGTCAACGAAATCGTGCTGACCGGCGTCGACCTGACTTCTTACGGCCCCGACTTGCCCGGCGCGCCCACACTCGGCCTGCTGGTGCAGCGCATCCTGCAGCATGTCCCCGACCTGCCGCGGCTGCGGCTGTCGTCGATCGACAGCATCGAAGTCGATGCGGCACTTTTCGACGCGCTGGCGACAGAAGCGCGCCTGATGCCGCAACTACACCTGTCGCTGCAATCGGGCGACGATCTGATCCTCAAACGCATGAAGCGCCGTCATGCCCGCGCGCAGGCGGTCGAGTTCTGCCAGTCGTTGCGCGCCCGCCGCCCCGAAATGGTGTTCGGTGCCGATCTGATCGCCGGCTTCCCGACCGAAACCGATGCGGCGTTCGAAAACACGCTGGCGCTGGTCGATGACTGCTGGCTGACGCGGCTGCATGTCTTTGCCTATTCCGAACGCGACGGCACGCCCGCCGCACGCATGCCGCAACTGCCGGTCAGTGTCCGCCGCGACCGTGCCGCGCGGCTGCGCGCGCTTGGGGCGGAGCGTCAGCGCGATTGGCTGGGGAGCCAAGTCGGCAGACCGCAGCGCGTGCTCGTCGAAGCCGGCGGGCTGACCGGCCATGCCGAAAACTTCGCGCGTGTCCGGCTTGACCGTGCGCACCCGCGTGGCGCAATCGTCGATGTAACCGCGCACCATGTCGCCGGTGACCTGTTGGAGTGCGCATGACCGAAAAGACCGGCTGGCTGGCGAAACTCAAGGCGGGGCTGTCGCGCTCGACCGACAAGCTCGGCGACAATCTCGCCGGGCTGTTCGTCCGCGCCAAGCTCGACGACGCGATGCTCGACGATATCGAGGAAGCGCTGATCGCCTCCGACCTCGGCCCGGCGATGGCGGCGCGCGTCACCGCGCGCCTGCGCGACGAGAAATTCGACCGCGATATCGACTTGGCCGGCGTGCGCGATACCGTTGCCGCCGAAATCGGCAGCGTGCTTGGCCAGGTGGCGAAGCCGCTCGAAGTCATCGCCTTCCCGCGTCCGCAGGTCATCCTCGTCGTCGGCGTCAACGGCTCGGGCAAGACCACCACCATCGCAAAACTCGCGCATTTGTTCATCGAGCAGGACTACCGCGTCATGCTGGCCGCCGGTGACACCTTTCGCGCCGCCGCCATCGCGCAGCTCAAGATCTGGGGCGAACGCGCCGGCGCCAAGGTCGTGTCGGGCGAACAGGGCGCCGATGCCGCGGGGCTGGCGTTCACCGCGCTCGAACGCGCGCGCGCCGAGGGCGTAGACGTGCTCATCATCGACACCGCCGGCCGCCTGCAGAACAAGTCGGGGCTGATGGACGAACTCGCCAAAATCAAACGCGTGCTCAAGAAAGCCATGCCCGCTGCGCCGCACGACGTCGTCCTCGTGCTCGACGCCACCACCGGCCAGAACGCGCTCAACCAGATCGAAGTGTTCCAGGAAGTCGCCGGCGTCACCGGCCTCGTGATGACTAAACTCGACGGCACCGCGCGCGGCGGCGTCCTCGTCGCGGCCGCCGAAAAGTTTAAGCTGCCGATCCATGCGGTCGGCGTCGGCGAAGGCATGGGCGACTTGCGGCCGTTCGATGCGGGCGAGTTTGCCAAGGCTTTGGCAGGCTAGAAGAGCCTCCGGCGGGCAGGGGTGACCCCTGCACCCGATTAAGAGCGCCAAACAAATGGGTGCAGGCCTCAGGCCTGCCCGCCGGAGGCCCTTAGAACTACCCCGCAGTTGACCTCGCATGGGCGCCGGTGCATCGTGTCGAAGTTCGGCGCGGGGCGCCATTTTGAGGGGTAACTGCCATGAGTCTCAGCGAATTCCTGCGCGACGCGTTCATCATCTTCATGCTGGTGACGTGGTTCTGGCTGATGATCACCGTCATCGCCGACCTGTTCCGCCACGACGACATTTCGGGCTTCAAGAAGGTGTTGTGGATCATCTTTTTCGGCGTCGCGCCGTATATCGGCGTGTTCGCGTATCTGATTTTCCACGGCCACGGCATGGGCGCCCGCAACATCGAGCGCGCCAACAAGGCCCGCGAGGAACTGCGCCAGGTTGTCGGCTACAGCGTGGCCGATGAACTGACCAAGCTCGAAGCGCTGAAGAAGGCCGGCTCGATCAGCGACGACGAATATAAGTCGCTGCGCGCCCGCGCGATGGCGAGCGGCTGACACAACTGCCCCGGCGGGCCTGTCCGTCGGGGCGCAAGCTTGACCCAAGGCGCCTTTGCGCGTAGGGGCGCTGGTGCTGACCTTCGGGAAAGCATGAGATTCAACGTCCACGGACGTACGCCGGCCTGCGAAGACTCGCACGCCGGCGCAAGTTCGTTTGGAGCAAAGTAGAAGATGTTTGAAAGCCTTTCCGACCGCCTTGGCGGCGTGTTCGACAAGCTTCGGGGGCGCGGTGCGCTGACCGAGCTCGACGTGCGCGCGGCGATGCGCGAGGTGCGGATTGCGCTGCTCGAAGCCGATGTGGCGCTGCCCGTCGTCAAGACCTTCATCGACCAGGTCACTGCCGACGCGATCGGTTCGGACGTCATCCGTTCGATCACGCCGGGGCAGATGGTCGTCAAGATCGTCAACGATGCGCTGGTCGATATGCTCGGCGGCGATGCGGCCCCGCTCAACGTCGATGTCACCCCGCCTGCCGTCATCATGATGGTCGGTCTGCAGGGTTCGGGTAAAACCACCACCACCGCGAAGATCGCCAAGCGCCTCAACGAGAAGTTCGGCAAAAAGGTGCTGATGGCGTCGCTCGACGTCGCGCGCCCGGCAGCCCAGGAACAGCTGCGCGTGCTTGGCGAGCAGATTTCGGTGGCGACCTTGCCGATCATCGCCGGGCAGGGGCCGGTTGAAATCGCCCAGCGTGCCAAGTCGGCGGCGAAGTTGCAGGGCTTCGACGTGCTGCTGCTCGACACCGCCGGCCGCCTGCATGTCGATACCGCGCTGATGGACGAAATGCGCGCCGTCGCCGGTGTCGGTGCGCCTGACGAAATCCTGCTGGTGGTCGACAGCCTGACCGGCCAGGACGCGGTCAATGTCGCGTCGTCGTTCGCGGGGCAGGTTGAACTGACCGGCGTCGTGCTGACCCGCATGGACGGCGATGCCCGTGGCGGTGCGGCACTCAGCATGCGCTCGGTCACCGGCAAACCGATCAAGTTCGCCGGTACCGGCGAAAAGCTCGACGCGCTCGAGGAATTCTCGCCGAGCCGCGTTGCCGGCCGCATCCTCGGCATGGGCGACGTTGTCGGGCTGGTCGAACGCGCCGCCGAAACCTTCGAGGCCGAAGCTTCGGAGAAAATGGCCGCGCGGCTCGCCAAGGGTCAGTTCGACATGAACGACCTGCGCTCGCAGCTCAGCCAGATGCAGAAGATGGGCGGCCTCGGCGCGCTCGCCGGCATGATCCCCGGCCTTGCCAAGGCCAAGGCAGCGATGGCGAACGGCGGCCCCGATGACAAGACGCTCGGGCGCATGGAAGCCGTCATCTGCTCGATGACGCCGAAAGAGCGCGCCAAGCCCGACCTGATCAACGCCAAGCGCAAGATCCGCATCGCCAAGGGCGCCGGCACGACCGTTCAAGAAGTCAACAAGCTGATGAAGATGCATCAGGAAATGGAAACCGCGATGAAACGCCTGCGCAAGATGGGCGGCATGAAAGGCATGATGGCAATGCTCGGCAAGATGGGCGGCGGTGGCGCCGGCGGTCTTGGCGGGATGCTTGGCGGCGCTGGCGGCATGCCGCCGGGCCTCGACAAGCTGATGAAGCGATAGGAATTACGAACGACAGAGCCTCCGGCGGGTAGGCGTGACGCCTGCACCCAATTGTTAC
>CALMPZ010000366.1 GCA_937871645.1 uncultured Polymorphobacter sp. | reverse complement strand
ATTCGAGTAGTGCGAGAGCCCCTGAACAAGTGAGCTAGCGCAATTGCCGACGCCAACGAGCGCGACGTTAATACCGTTCATTCCTAATCCTTTCGCACGGCGGCAAGGTGCCTGCCGGAGCGTTACACATATGTTTCACCTAGACGAACGGAGCCATGCGGGCAAGAAGTTGTATGCTGTCCGCGCGAAATTGGCTTCGATCAGGGCTGATTGAGCGCTGCCGAATTGCTGCAAGCGGATGAACATACGCGCCTGCATGACGAAAAATGTCAAGGCGCTATAGATTGACATCGTGATGAATCCCGCCCCCCAGGCGCCAGCGACACCAAAAGGCAACAGTGTCCAAAAAAATGTGTTGCGACGCCCCGAGATCAACCGGAATCGCCGTTCGAAGCTGCCGGAATCGTCGAGCTGCTTGCCGGTGAAGCGCCGGAAGAACTCGCCCTGCAGGCTTTCGGCGAGCGCGAACAGCACCAGCAGTGCCGCCACCCCCCACGGCCAGGCGTCATCGTAGAAGCGCGCCAGATAGCTGCCGATGCACAGAAACCAGCCGTATTCGCAGATCTTGTCGAGGACGTGCTCGAGATCGCCGAATCGCGAATAATTGAGTGTCGTGCGTGCCAGCTTGCCATCGACACCGTCCAGCGGCCCGACAATCAGTACCATGGCCAGCCCCGCCCACAGCCAGCCGAACAGGAAAGCCACGCCGGCTGCAATGCCGAGCACGAACGCGAACGCCGTCACCATGTTGGGCGTGATCCGCGTCGGCGCGAGCACGCGCACCAGCGCATCCTCGATCGGCGGATGAATCAGGCGCGCTGGCCAATCGAGGCAACCCTTCTGTGCCGACTCGACGACAATATCGGTGGCGTGGCGCGCCGACGTTAGATCGGTCGGCACTGCCCAAATGAACGGTGCATGGCGGCGGCGCGCCGGCGCATAGGTTTCGAGCGCCGCGACATCGACAATTGTCACCGCCGGATCGGCCAATGTCGTGCGCAGCAAGGTCGAGGCCAGGTCCCAGTCGCCGAGCCCGGCGGCAACCTCGCACACCGTTGCGCCGCGATAGACTGCAACACCGGCCGACAGCCGCGACGAATCAATCCGCTCGATGCCGCGCGGCGGCTCCACCGTCGGCCAGCTGGCAACGGCAGGCACCGGCGCGGCGCGCACCGCCGCGACGATGCGTTCGTCGACGATCAGACCAGCGGCGAAGACCAGCACAGCGTCATCCGCGGCAATCTCGCTCGCCAAGCGCGCCGGCGAGTCGATCAGCGTAACGTTCTCATTTTCGAGTCCGGCGATTGGGCCGTCGGTCAGCACATACACACGCGCGGCCTTGGCAATATGCGCCTCGCGGCATTGGCGTGCCACGGTGCTGATGCCGCCGACCACAAGTGCCGGCGTCCCCCCATTGGCTTCCGATACGACGACGGCGACCAACGCCATTATTGCTCCCAAATTCTGTGTCCGGATGCGCCATGCCGGCGTGACCGACATGCCCCGACGCGCTGCCGGAAGTTGCGCGCCTGTCATAGAGACTGCCAACCCGACTTGCCAAGACCGGCTGTGCTCGCTTAACGCGAATTGATGAGTTCCGTGTTTTCTTCCCCGCAGCAACCGACCACCGACGGCGACACCCCGGCCGGCAACGTCGATGCGCGTCCGCCATCGATCGAAACCCCGACAAACCGCTGGTTCATCCACCGCATTGCGGCGGCGCTGCTGACGCCCGCGATCAAGCTTGGCATCCATCCCAACACCGTTTCGCTGATGGGCCTGGCCTTTGGTGCCGGTGCCGGTTTCGCCTATTCACAGTGGCGCGACCCGTGGATGGCGACGTTGGGCTTTGTTCTGATGATCGGCTGGCACATCTGCGACGGGCTCGATGGCCAGTTGGCGCGCGCCACCGGCAAGGTGACCGCGCTGGGACGGCTGCTCGACGGGGTTTGCGACTATGCAACCTTTGTCATGGTGCTGCTGCCGATTGCACTGAGCTTCGACAATTGGCCAGTGACACTGGCACTGGCACTGGCGGCGGGCGCTGCGCACGCGCTGCAATCAGCCTATTACGAAGGTGAACGCGAAAGCTGGATCCGGCGGTCGCGCGGCATTTTCACGGTGCGGCCGCGCTCGAACGCTGGCGGGTTGGTCGAACGCGGCTACAACCGCATCGAATCGCTGCTCGGCAACCGCGCGCGCCCCGTCGATGCCTGGCTGGCGGCGAACCCGCAGAAGCTGCCGGAATATCTGGCGGCCTCCGCGCCGGTCATGCGCATGATGGCGATACTCAGCGCCAACAGCCGCACCGTGGCGATCTGGGTCGCCTGCATGATCGGGCTGCCGGTAACCTATTGGCTGTGGGAACTCATCGGGCTGAGCCTGTTTGCGATGATGCTCGCGGGCCGCTTGCGGCAGGTCGAGACGGCGCTCGAAACCGGCAACGCCACGGCGCTGTCAACCGGCCGGCGCGAGTGATAGAGCTGTCATCCATTCGACATATTCCGGCGTTCGGCATAGTCCAGACGGTGCTGCCCCAGATGACGCTGCAGAGGTGCGATGACTGACGACGCAATCGAAATCATGGACCAGCCGGCCCCGCGGGGTCGCCGTATCATCCTGCTCCTTGCGCTGCTCTGGCTGGTCGCTGCCGCGGTGCTGGCAACGTTGGCAATACGCGCCGGTTTCCGGATTGCGCCCGACGACCTCGTCGGCATGGCAACGCTTGCGGCAGGCCTCGCCGCACCGCTCGCCGCACTCGTGCTGGTCGCACTGGTCGGAGCCCGCAACGATGACGATGCGGCATTGCTCGCCGTAAGGTCGCGCAACGCGTCTGCCGCCGCAGCCGCAATCCGCCGCAACCTCCACGACATCGATTCGATGCTGGGCGCCGTGGCGGTTCGGCTTGAAGGTGTACGCGCCACCGTATCGGAAGACGGCATCGGGCTGACCGATGGCGCTGGCCGTCTGGCAGTCGCTGCCGATGCGCTGCTCGTCGCCAGCAAGACCGCCGACGGCGCCAGCGCAACGCTGCACGCCCACCTGCCCGACGCCCAGGCGCATGTCGAAAGAATTGCCGCGCTGCTCGAAACGACCGCGGTAGAATCGACGCGCCAGCTCGGCGAGATCGAAACCCAGCTTGCCGGAATCTGGACGCGCAACGACGAGGCCCAACGCCAGGTCGACAGCATCGCCGCGCGCATGGCCGAAGTGTTCGAGTCGCTCGAAACGCTGAGCACGCGCGCGTCGACGACTGTCGGCGAACGCGTCGGGCTGCTCGAAACCAGCGTCGCGCAAGTCTATGACCGCACCACCAGCGCGCTCGACGCGACGCGCGACGGCGTCCATGCCCAGACCAACGCCTTGCTCGCTGCGGTCGACCAGGCGCGCGTCGCGCTCGACCATATCGGCGGCGAAGCCGCACGCACGATTGCCAAGCGCCTCGACAAATTGCTCGGCGCCGCCGAACAGCTCGGCGCCATGCTCGGCGACCAGGATGTCCGTAGCCGCGCACTTGTCGATACCATCGAACGCAGCTTCGTCATGCTCGACGGCAAACTGGCGCACAGCAGCTCGATGGGCAGCACGACGCTCGACCAGCTCGGTGAACGCGTCGCGCGCTTCCGCGACGATGTCGATGCGATGGGTCCGCCGATCAGCGCCACCGAAAGCGCCATCCTTGCCGTCGAAAACGTGCTGACCCGACTGCGCGAGGCCGGTGACGAAGCGGTGGTGACGCTGGCCACCCGCCTGCCCGCGACCAGCGACAGCATCGACAGCCTCGCCACCGATGTCACTGCGCTGCATGCCAAGGTCGAAGCACTCGCCGACCCGGTGGCGCGAGGCAAGGTTGTCATCGCCGATGCCGCCACGGCGTTTGCCGCGCAGCAGGTTGCACTCGATGCCGCGACGCAGCAGTTCAGCGCGCAGCTCGTCCACGCCAAGGCCCAGCTCGAAGATATCGAGACGCAGACCCAAGGCTCTGCGTTGGCATCCGCCACCGCACTCATCGAAGTGCTGGCGCGCGTCCGCGAAGTCGCCGAGGCCAGCACCGGTTCGATGCGCGCCACGATCCAGGGCATTGTCGCCGAAGCCGAAGCCGCGCTCGAATCAGCCGGCACCGCCAAGGTCGAAAGCGCCTTCGGGGCGCCGGTGCGCGCCAAGCTCGCCGAAATCGAAACCGCCAGCACCGCGGCTGCCGCCGCCGCGCAAGCCGCCATCGAGCGGCTGTCACAGCGCCTGCTCGGGCTGACCACCACTGTCGCCACCGTCGAAGCGCGCATCGACGAAGCCGATGTCAAATATGACGCGCGTGCCACCGCCGACCTTTCGGTGCGCGCCGGCGCCATCATCGACCAGCTCAACGCCGCCTCGATCGATATCACCAAGCGCCTTGCCGTCGATGTCGGCGACGATGCCTGGGCCGCCTATCTCAAGGGCGACCGCAGCGTCTTCGCGCGCCGCGCCGTGCAATTGCTCGACCGTGGATCGGTACGCGCCATCGCGCGTAACTACGCGCACGATCCCGAATTCCGCGACCTCGCCACCAACTATATCGCGACCTTCGAAGCGATGCTCCAGCGCGTCGTCAGCGACCGCGAGGGCAAGTCGCTGGCGGTGACGTTGGTGTCATCGGATGTCGGCAAATTGTATGTGGCGCTGACGCAGGCGGTTGATCGGGCGCGATAAAGTGAAGGGCC
>CALMPZ010000365.1 GCA_937871645.1 uncultured Polymorphobacter sp. | reverse complement strand
AGCACCCACCCCCGCTCAGCTTCGCTGAGTCGCCCCTCCCTTGAAAGGGAGGGGTCAAGATGCGCGCCACCTCATCGGGCGCTCTTTCGCAGCGCCACGCGCAGCAACTCGTTGACGCTCGCGCCCTCACCCAATTCCGCCTGTGCTTCGGCGACGGCGCGGCTGGCATCGACGGGGCGAAAGCCGAGGTTGGCGAGTGCCGACAGCGTGTCGGCGACGGCGCCCTTAGGGTTGCTGACGGGGGCGGCGATACCGGGGCCGGTGGCGATAGTGCCGGCCTTGTCCTTGAGTTCGTTGATGATGCGCGCGGCGAGTTTGGGGCCGACGCCGTTGGCGCGCGCGACGCTGGCGGCATCCTTGGCGGCGATGGCGTGCTGGACTTCGGCGGGTGACAGCACCGACAGGATGGCGAGCGCGACGCGGCCGCCGACGCCCTGCACCGACAGCAGCAGCCGGAACCAGTCGCGTTCTTCCTCGGCGAGGAAGCCGAACAGCTGGATGGCGTCTTCGCGGACTTGGGTTTCGATGTGGAGAGTCGCCGGGCTGCCGGTCGGACCGAGCGCGGTCAGCGTCTTGCTGCTAGCGTGGACGAGGTAGCCGACGCCGTTCACGTCGATAACCGCGCTGTCGGCCGCGGTCGAGTCGAGCAATCCCCTGAGCTTTGCGATCATGGAAACGACTTGTGCAGCGCCGCCGCGGTTCCGGCAAGATGCGCGTGGGTGATGGCCACCGCCAGTGCATCGGCGGCGTCCTCGCCCGCGACCTTGCAGCCGGGCAGTAGCCGTTCGACCATGGCGCGGATCTGGCGTTTGTCGGCATTGCCGACGCCGACGACGGCTTTCTTGACCAGCCGCGTCGCATATTCGGCGACCGGCAAGCCGCTGCGCGCTGCGACCAGCAGCACGACGCCGCGCGCCTGGCCGAGCTTGAGTGTCGATTGCGGGTTGGTGTTGACGAAGACTTCCTCGACCGCCGCACCGTCGGGGGCGTGCGCGGCGATCACCGCCATCAGCCCGTCGTGCAGCGCCAGCAGCCGGTCGGCGAGTGCTTCGGTAGCGCGGCTTTTGACCGCGCCGTTGGCAATGTGCCGCAGACGGTTGCCCTGCGCCTCGATCACGCCCCAGCCGGTGGTTTGCAGCCCTGGGTCGAGGCCGATGAGGAGCACGCCTTAGCCGAGCTTCGCCAGCACGTCTTCGGGGACGTCGTAGTTGCCGTAGACGGTCTGGACGTCGTCATCGTCTTCGAGCGCGTCGATGAGGTTCATCAGCGTGCGCGCATTGGCTTCGTCGACGGCGACGGTTTCCTTGGCGCGCCAGTGCAGCTTGGCCGATTCGGGTTCGCCGAGCTTGGCCTGCAGCGCCTTGGCGACTTCGTGGAGCGCGTCCATCGCGGTATAGACTTCGTGGCCGTCCTCGCTCGACACGACATCGTCGGCGCCGGCTTCCAGAGCCGCTTCGAATACCGTGTCGCCGTCACCGGCCTTGAGCTCATAGGTGATCAGCCCGCAGCGTTCGAAGCCGTGGCTGACCGAGCCGCTGGCGCCGAGGTTGCCGCCGTTCTTCGAAAAGATCGTGCGGACGTGCGTCGCGGTGCGGTTGCGGTTGTCGGTGAGCGCTTCGACGATGACGGCGACGCCGCCGGGGCCGAAGCCTTCGTAGCGCAACTCTTCGAAGTCATCGCCACCGGGTTCGGCGGCCTTTTTGATGGCGCGATCGACATTGTCCTTGGGCATCGATTCCTTGCGTGCCGCGAGCACCGCAGTGCGCAGCCGCGGGTTCATCGCCGGATCGGGCAGGCCGGACTTCGCCGCGACGGTGATTTCACGCGCCAGCTTGGAGAAGATTTTTGACCGCTTGGCGTCCTGCGCGCCCTTGCGGTACATGATGTTCTTGAACTTGCTATGGCCGGCCATGGTCGGAAAACGCGCCTTGTTGTGGGGTTCGCGCGCTGTTTAGGCCGGTCGGGGGTGTGAAAGCAACCGGCGGCGCTAAACCGCTGCCGCGACCGCACGGCCGAGCATGACGCCGGCGAGCGACGCGCGGTAGTCGGCCGAGGCGTGGATGTCCGAATTGAGGTCATCGGCGTCGAGCACGAGGCCATTGACGGCGGCAACAGTGAACGCCCCGTTTAGTGCCGCCTCGGCAGCTTCCCAGCGGAAAACGCCGGGGCCGGCACCGGTGACAGCGACGCGAACGCCGTCAGCGAATTTCGCGACGAACACGCCGACGACCGCATAGCGCGATGCCGGGTGGCGGAATTTCGCGTAGGCGGCCTTTGCGGGGATGCGGAAGCCGATGCGCGTGATGATTTCGCCGTCCGCCAGCGCGGTGGCGAACATGCCCTGGAAGAAGTCGTCGGCTTTGTAGCTGCCGGCGGTCGTTTCGACGACACCGTCGAGCGCCAGCACGGCGGCGGGATAGTCGGCAGCGGGGTCATTGTTGGCGACCGAGCCGCCGAGCGTGCCGCGGTTGCGCACCTGCTGGTCACCGATGCCCGACGCGAGCTGCGCCAGCGCGGGCAATGCCGTCGCATCGGTCGCGACCGTCGCGTGGAGCGTCATGGCGCCGATCCATAGGCGATCACCGTCCTTGGTAATACCGGTCAGTCCGGCGACCTGCGACAGATCGACGAGCGTGTCGGGCATGCGCAGCCGCGACTTCATGGCGGGAAGCAGCGTGTGGCCACCGGCCAGCAGCGCCGCTTCGCCGCCGGCGTTGAACGCGGCGGTCGCGGCCGCCAGCGTCGCGGGACGTTCAAGTGCGAATTCACGCATTGGACTTGCCCCCCATGGCTTTGGCGCCCGCACCGATGGCGGCGATGATGTTCTGGTAGCCGGTGCAGCGGCAGAGATTGCCTTCAAGGTCGTGCGCGATGGTCTCGGCGCTGACGTTCGGGCCGTGGCGGCGGACGATTTCGAGTCCCGCCATCACCATGCCCGGCGTGCAGAAACCGCATTGCAGCCCGTGGTTGTCCTTGAACGCCGCCTGCATCGGGTGGAGTTCCTCACCCTTGGCCAGCCCCTCGATCGTCGTGACCTTTGCACCGTCGAGCGTCGCGGCGAGCACCGTGCATGATTTGACGGCAACGCCGTCGATCAGCACGTTGCAGGCGCCGCACTGGCTGGTGTCGCAGCCGATGTGCGTGCCGGTCAGGCTGAGCCCGTCACGCAGCAATTCGACAAGAAGCGTTGCGGGCGACACGTCATGCGTGCCGGCAACACCGTTGATCGTGAGTTTGGTTTGCATGTGCAGACCTTCGCTCAATTTATACCGGCGATGCAAGCCCCAAGCGTCACGCCGTTAGTCGGCCAGCCCGAGCGCCGCCTTATAGGTTTCGAGCAGCGCTTCGGCTTCCTGGCGCGCGCCCTTGTCCATTTTACGCAGCGCGACAATCTTGCGCATCGTCTTGGCATCGAAGCCGGTGCCCTTGGCCTCGGCATAGACATCCTTAATGTCGTCGGCGATGCCCTTCTTGTCTTCTTCGAGTCGTTCGATGCGCTCGATGAACAGCCGCAGCTGTTCGGCGGAAACATTGTCCGTCGACATGGTCACTCCAGTGCTGATTGCCGCCGGCGCAAGGCACCGGGTTCAGCGCACCGGTACTGCGCGCTGCGGTCGCTTGCAAGCCGTGTAAGGGGCGGATCAGGCCGTCGCCGACATCTCTTCCTTGATCCGCAGTTTCTCGCGCTTGAGCCGGGCGACGCGGACCGTATCGGGCATCGGGCGCAGCGTTTCCTGGTGCAGCGAAGCCTCGATCTGGGCGTGTTTGGCAGAGAGTGCAGCGAGATGGTTGGTCACTAGCTTTCCCTTTCGTGCGAGATGAGCACACCAGATAAAATCACAGGAAATGCGTCTTGTCGCGGGTTAATTTGCGGTTTGCGGCCAAGCCCAAGGCTGGTGAGACAAGACGCCGCAAACCACTAGCGCTAGCGGCTCGACACGCGGCACCGCGCTTGCCACTGTGCAGGCGTCGCGCGACTCGGACGGGCGATGTTTTGGGGCAGCGGGACGCCAGTCCCCGACCAGCGAGTGGAGCCAGAGTGGACGAACCCGAACTGCGCGCACGCCTTGAAACAGCCACCGAGGAGCACCGCGATCTCGATGCCGCAATCGAGGCACTACGATCGATGCCGGGGCATGACCAGATCCAGATTGCACGGCTCAAAAAGCGCAAGCTGCGGCTGCGCGACGAGATCGCCCAGCTCCACGACCTGCTGGTCCCCGACATCATCGCCTAGGCTGCCCGCGGCTGCGTCAACGGCGCATGAAGTTTTGATTACCGGTCACGCGCCATTGTGATATTGTGACGCAATTCTGTGGGAGGAATTGGACATCATGGCAAAGTTTGCAAACGCCCGGACTCTGGGGCTCGCGGCGCTGATGCTGGCGGCAGCGCCGGCATTTGCGGCGAGCACGGTCATCGGCGGCGGCAATGCCCGCGGCTGCTACGAAGCCGCCGAATTCAACCAGTCGGTCAAGGTCGGGCTGGCGGTGTGCAACGCCGCGATCCACGAAGACGCCATGTCGGCCGACCAGCGCGCTTCGACTTATGTCAATCGCGGCATCGTCTACATGCACGCGCGCAACCTGACTGCGGCCATTGCCGACTATGACGCGGCGATCAAGATCAACAACCAGCTCGCCGAAGCGCATGTCAACAAGGGCATCGCGCTCGTCCATCTCGGCGGCCGCGACAAGGATGCCATCGCCTCGCTGACCGCCGGGCTGGGCTATAATCCCGATCGCCCCGAAGTCGCCTATTACACGCGCGGCATCGCGTATGAGATGGTCGGCATGACGCGCGAGGCGTACGAGGATTACAAGGCGGCGGTGTCGCTGAAGCCCGACTGGGCCGAAGCCAGCGCGCAGCTGCAGCGCTTCTCTGTGGTGCGCCGGACGACCGCATCGTCCTGAGCCACCTGTCCTGGACACGAAAAAGGGCCCGGGATTGCTCCCGGGCCCTTTGCTTTGGCGGCGACTATTCGGCCGCGAGGCGCGTCGCGTCGATTGCAGCGGCTTCGACGGTCACCGTCGGGGCATTGCCGATCTCGACCTTGCGCGGCTTCTTGTGCTCGGGCACTTCGCGGACGAGGTCGATGTTGAGCAGGCCGTTCTCATAGCTGGCGCCGGTCACCTTGATGGTGTCGGCGAGCTGGAAACGCCGCTCGAACGCGCGCTTGGCGATGCCGCGATGCAGGAAGACGCGGTCATTTGCGGCTTCGGGCGCATCGGCGGTGGCGCCAGTGACGATCAGCGTGTTTTCCTGGACAGTCAGGTCGAGCTCGGCTTGCGCGAAGCCCGCGACCGCCATGGCGATCCGGTAGGCACCGTCGCTGACCTTCTCGATGTTGTAGGGCGGGTAGCCGTTGTCGGCGCTGTCGCCACGGGTGGCGAAATCGACGAGGCGGTTGAGGTTTTCATACCCCACCGATGAACGCAGCAACGGCGAAAAATCAAAAGCACGCATGGGTTAATCCTTTCAAGCAAAGCGATACGCGAGCCGCTCCGCCGGTATGGCCGGAGCGTTTGCCGGCACCCCGAATGGCAGCGCCGACTGCACAGATTTAGGTAGCGCCAACACCGGTTCAAGGGGTCGCGGGCGCGTGCAATGATGATTGGTGGCGCGCTTGAAATCGGGCATAGAAGCCCCATGGAAAGCCGTTCCGCCACCGTGAATACTGCCAATCCGGCCGCAGCCCTGGTCGATCCGATTTACGCCGAAGCACTCAAGCTGGCGGATGCGGCGCGCGGCTATTTCGACGGCCCGGGCATTGCAGAGCGCGCGTAACTGCTGGATACCGCGCGCACCGCGACTGCACTCGAATCGCTGCGCATCACGACGCGGCTGATCGCCATCGTGTCATGGGGATTGTTGCAGCAGGCGATCCGCAACGGCGAGGTCGCCGCGCACGCCGACCGGCGGCTGAGCGCGCCCGATGCCGACGTCGCGCTCGACCTGTTGCCGGCGCGCGCGCGCGGGCTGGCGGTCGCCAGCCGCGACCTGTTTACGCGCGCGCACGCCGCCGACACGGCGCTTGCCGCATGAGGCCGCGCTTCCACCTCGCCATCCCCGTCGATGACCTGACGGCGGCGCGGCGCTTTTACGGCGAGCTGCTCGGCTGCGCCGAAGGCCGGTCGAGCTCGCACTGGGTGGATTTCGATTTCGAAGGCCATCAGCTCGTCGCCCACCTCGCACCGCGCAGCGTCCAAGCCCACAACCCCGTCGACGGCGACGATGTACCGGTGCCGCATTTCGGGCTGGTGCTGGGTTGGGAAGCCTGGGAAGCGCTCGCGGCCAAACTGACCGCCGCCGGCACGCAGTTCGTCATCGCCCCGCGCATCCGTTTCGCCGGCCAGGTTGGCGAACAGGCGGTGATGTTCCTCCACGACCCGGCGGGGAACGCCATCGAATTCAAGGCGTTCAAGGACATCGGGCAGCTGTTCGCCCGCTGACCACCATTCGCTGACAGGAGACACCATGCGCGCCGTCCTCATCGCCCTGCTGCTGACCACACCCGGACTTGTCGGGCCAGCGGGCGCCGCAGTGCCCGCCAAACACCCGAGCTACGGCGTCTGGCACAACCCGGCGAACAGCGTCCATGTCGCCGCCAAGCCGTGCGGCGACAAGATGTGCGGCGTGGTGGTCTGGGCCAACGCCAAGGCCAAAGCCGACGCCGCCAAGGGCGGCAACCCGAAACTGGTCGGCATGGACCTGTTTCAGAACTTCACGCAGATCGATGACACGCACTGGAAGGGCAAGGTCTATGTGCCCGACATCAACAAGACGTTCTCGGGCACGGTCACCGTCGTCAACGCGCATACGCTGACCGGCAAGGGGTGTTTGCTCGGCGGGCTGGGGTGCAAGTCGCAGACGTGGACGCGGGTGAAGTGAGGCATCGAAGGGCCTCCGGCGGGCAGGCCTGAGGCCTGCACCCGATTGTTGCGCGAATGGGATGCAACGCCGTCGCGCCTCTCCCTCCCCCCCACCGCCGCAGGCGGTAGAGTGGGGAGGGTCGGGGTGGGGGCGCTTCGTGTCATCAGGCGACGGCAGTTGCGGCAGCGGGAATCCGCCCCCACCCCAGCCCTCCCCACTCTCTGTTCGCTGCGCTCACAGGGGAGGAGGGAGCGACTGGTTAGGGGTGGTTTGCGGAAGTTCTTCGACGGACTTCTCGTCAAACGCCGCCGCCCCAAAATATCAGTACAGGAAAAGTTAATACGGTTAGAAGACCTACTGCAAATGGGTAGACGTCATAGAACCAGCGTGCTCGACGAGAGAGGACGATTATGACTATCAGTAAAATCAAAAACACCGTCGGTACGCCCGCGTAGAGAATGACTTGTCCAGCAGCCGGGTAGTCGGGAACGTGGCGGGACTTAATCGCGAGTAGTCCGGAAATGCCGGTCATAAGGAGAAAGCCCCACGCGTACACTACTAAGGCTGTGAAGCGGTCGGTCCAACGCATAACCCACTATCAGGCAAGTGGCGAACGTCTGCAACGGCGTCGTTAGCTGACCTTCTGTTTCCTCTCCCGCATGCGGGAGAGGGGGCGAATGATAAGGGGTCGGGTGCTGCCAAGCCGTCAAACAGGTCCGCCCCCAAACAAATGGGTGCAGGCCTCAGGCCTGCCCGCCGGAGGCCCTTACTCGCGCTTGGCCTTCGGCGCCGCCGGCGCAAATACCTCGCCGAAATAGTCGCCTGAATACCAGCGCGGCGCGTCATGGGCGTTGGCGATGGTGCGGCTGATTTCGGCGTTGATGCGGGCGAATTTGACCGCGACGTTCCAGTCGATCGGCCGCGACAGGTCATCGCTGGGTTCGTGATAATGGGTGCGGCGGAACAGTGTTTCGGCATCGCGGCAGGTCATGCCGCCCTGGGTGTCGCGCCAGCCGGTTTTGAGGAACACTGCCGGGATGCCGGCGCGCACCAGCGGGTAGTGGTCCGACCGGGTGAACAGCGCCTCGACCGGCTGTGGATCGGGCGACATCGTCAGCCCCTGCTTTTTCGCGGCCGCGGCGACCAGCGGGCCCATGGTGGAGCGGTTGGCGCCATAGGCGATGACGTCGGCGAAGTCGCAGGTCAGGATCGGCATGTCGATGTTGACCTCTGACACGATGCGTTCGATGCCGACGGTGGGGTAGCGCGCGAAATAGCTCGACCCCATCAGCCCGCCTTCCTCGCCGGTGGTGACGAGGAACAGCAATGACCTTTTCGGTCGCTTTTTCTCGGCGGCGAAGCTGCGCGCCACCGCCAGCAAGGTCGCGACGCCGGCGGCATTGTCGAGCGCGCCATTGTAGATGGTGTCGCCTTCACCGGTCCGCATGCCGAGGTGATCGAGGTGCGCCGACAGCAGCACGAGTTGGTCGGTCAGCGCCGGGTCGCTGCCCGCCAGCCGCGCCAGCAGGTTGGCGCTGGTGATGGTGGTGACGGCGTTGCTGCGGTCGAGCTTCACCGTGCCGGTCAGCGCGAAGCCGTGCGGCGCGCCGGTTTCGGCGGCGGCCTGGACTGCGACAAAGCTCATGGCGCTGCCGGCGAACAGCTGTGCGGCGGCGGCGTCATCGACATTCGCCGAAAACTTCAGGCTGCCGGCATCGCCACCGGTGCTGCCATCGGGGTTGATGAAGTTGCGGCGCGGCAGCCGTGCGGTGCTGGCGGCTTTCGACCAGGGGCCGCGTGTCGCCTGCGCGATGGTGCGGACGGTGATCATGCCGACGGCGCCGAGTGCGGCGGCCTCGCCGGTCTTGACGCGCGCCAGATGCGCCGCGACTTCGCTGTTGAGCGAATTGGGGGCACCGGCCAGCGCGACGACGATTTTGCCGCGCACGTCGAGCCCGGCATAGTCATCGATGCCGAGTTCCTTCGATGCCAGCCCGAAGCCGACGAACACCAGCGGCGCGCTGATGGTTTCGGCGCCGACGACATTGCCCGGCCCGACCGACAGGTCGACACCGTTGACGAACACCGACGTCTTGTCGTCGCGCGTCAAGGTCAGCGTTTCGCGCTCGGAGGCGAAGCTGCGCTCCTCGAAACTGATCGGCTGGTAAAAGCCCTGCGTGCCGGCGGGTTCCAGCCCCATCGCGGCGAACTGCGACGCAACGTAGCGCATCGCGATGGCGTGGCCGCGCCGGCCGATCTGCCGGCCTTCGAGCAAATCGTCGGCGAGGAAGGTCACCGTCGCCTGCAATTCGGCTGCGGTGATCGTGCCCGGCGGCGGCGGGGGCGCGGCAAACGCGGCGCCCGACAATAGCAGTGCGGCCATCCCGCCCGTTGCTGCACCTGGAAGCCCCGCACCAAAGAGATTTTTCATCGTCGCTCCGAAACATACGCCGCGCCGCCCCCGGCGACGTCTGGTGCAACGGTAGCGACACAGCTATGGCACTGGAATAGTCAAGTTGCGGCAGGAGTGATGAATGCGCCAGATGTTCCGGGCAGGTTTTGCGGCAATCTCGCTGGTGCTGGCACCGGCGCTGCTCGCGCAAACGGCCCCGGCGAGCGCTGCCAAGACCGCCGCCGCCGCACCGCAGACGGCGTTGGCACCCGCACCGCTGTCCGAACTCGCCGCCTCGGTGGCGCTCAAGCATGACAGCTTCACTTTGCCCAACGGGCTGCGCGTCGTCGTCCATACCGACCGCAAGGCACCGGTCGTCGCGGTCAGCGTCTGGTATCATGTCGGGTCGAAGGACGAGCCGCTCGGCAAGACCGGCTTCGCGCATCTGTTCGAACATCTGATGTATTACGGCTCCGAAAACCATGACGCGCTGTTCTTCGAACCGCTCGAAAGCATCGGCGCGACCGATGCCAATGGCTCGACGTGGTTCGACCGCACCAACTATTATGAAACCGTGCCGACCTCGGCGCTCGACCTCGCGCTGTTCCTTGAATCGGACCGCATGGGGCATTTGCTCGGCGCGGTGACGCAGGCCAAGCTCGATGCGCAGCGCTCGGTCGTGCAGAACGAAAAACGCCAGGGCGACAACGCCCCCTACGGCCTCGCGGACTATGCAATTCTGGAGGGGCTGTTCCCAGCCGGCCACCCGTATCGCCACGACACCATCGGCAGCATGGCCGACCTGAACGCCGCGAGCGTCGCCGATGTCCACGCCTGGTTCAAGGCGAACTACGGCCCGAACAATGCCGTGCTGGTGCTGTCGGGCGATATCGATGTCGCCACCGCCAAGCCGCTGGTGGCGAAGTATTTCGGCGACATTCCGTCCGGCCCGACACCGGCGCGCTTCGAAGCGCCGGTGCCGCGCCCCACCGGCATCAAGCGCGAAACGATGTACGACGCCGTCGGCAACGCCCGCATCAACCGCGCCTTTGCCGTGCCCGGCCGCGCCGATGCGGTGACGCCGCTGCTCGATGTCGCCGCGACCATCATCGCCGGTGGCAGCTCGTCGCGCGCCTATAATGAACTGGTGCGCCGCGACCAGCTCGCGGTTGGCGTCAGCGGCGGCGTGCAGGCGTTTGAAAAAGTCTCGCTTCTGGAGTTCCAGATCGACGTCAAACCCGGTGCCGATCCCGCCACGGTCGCGGCACGCTTCGATGCGGTGCTGAACGAATTTCTCAAAACCGGCCCGACCGCCGACGAAGTCCAGCGCGTCGCGACGCGCGCGGTGGCCGGTACGGTGCGCAGTTTGGAGGCCGCCAGCGGCCAGGCCGCGACCTTGGCCGAAGGCGAGCTCTACACCGGCGACCCCGATTTCTACCGCACCGAACTGGCGCGCTACGCCGATGCCACGCCCGAAGCCGTCGCGGTGGCAGCGCGTAGCTGGCTCAGCGGCGGCAGTTTCGAGCTCACCGTGCTGCCGGGCAAGCGCACCGACCGCGACCAGGCCGCCGACAAGGTCGCGCCGAAACTGGCGTCGGCGGCCATTCCCGCCAAGCCGCCCGTCGGTGCATTGTCGCCGCCGATCGACCGTTCGGCGCTGCCCAAGGTCGGCGCGACGCCGGCGCTGGCTTTCCCCGCCGTCGAGCGCGCCAGCTTGCGCAACGGCATCAAGGTAACGCTGGCGCGGCGCCCCGAATTGCCGGTGGTCAAGGTCATGCTGGCGTTCGACGCCGGCATTTCGGCCGATGACCGCGCCAAGCCCGGCACGCAGAGCCTGATGCTCGGCTTGCTCGACGAAGGCACGACGCGCCGCACCGGCCCCGCCATTGGCGAGGAGGAGGAACGGCTCGGTGCCAATATCTCGGCCGCTGCAGCGATCGACCGCACGCGGCTGACGCTCGATGCGCTGACCCCCAACCTTGCGGCGTCGCTCGACCTGTTCGCCGACATCGCGCGCAATCCGAAGTTCGACGACGCCGAACTGGCGCGCGTGCGCGGGCAGGCGCTCGCCGGCATCAAGGCCGAAATGACCAGCCCGCAGTCGCTGGCGCTGCGCGAGCTGCCGCCGATCATCTACGGCACCGGCCACCCCTACGGCGTGCCGTTCACCGGCACCGGCACGACGGCGGGCGTGACCGCAGTGACGCGCGCCGACCTGCAGGCATTCCACGCGCGCTGGCTGCGGCCCGACAATGCCGCGCTGTTCGTGGTGGGTGACACGACGCTGGCGCAGATCGTGCCGCTGCTCGAAACCACGTTCGGTGACTGGCAGCCCGATGCGGCGGCGGCGCGCGGCACCAAGAGCTTCACCAACGTCATGGCACCGGCGGCGGCACGTATCGTGCTGATCGACCGGCCGGGGTCACCGCAGTCGCTGATCTTGGGCGGCAAGGTGCTCGGCGTGAAGGGCCGCGATGACAACGGCACCGCCGCCTTCGCGCTGGTTGCCGCGAACGACCTGCTCGGCGGACTGTCGACGTCGCGGCTCAACCTCAACATCCGCGAGGCCAAGGGCTGGGCTTACGGTGTGCAGAGCCTCGCCTCGCTGGTCCAGCAGCAACTGCCGTTCCTGTTGTTTGCGCCGGTGCAGACCGACCGCACCGGCGACGCGCTCGCGGCGATTGCCGCCGACATGGCGGCGTTCGGCACGACGCGGCCGATCGACAGTGCGGAGCGCAACAAGGTCGTCGAGAACGGCGTGCGCTCGCTGCCCGGCGAGTTCGAAAACGCCGGTTCGGTGCTGACCTCGATCGAACGCAACGCGGTGTTCGGGCGTCCCGATGACTATCAGGCGACGCTCGCGGCGCGTTACCAGGCGCTGACCACTGCCGAGCTCAACCGCGCGGCATTGCAACTGACCGACGGCGCGATGGTGTGGATCGTGGTGGGTGACCGCAAGCTCGTCGAGCCGCAACTCGCCAAGCTCAAACTGCCGGTCGAGGTGCGCACGGCACCGTAGACGCATTGACCGGTGCGCCACCGGGCGTATCATGGACATAACAAAACGGAGGGCGCGCAGATGGCACGGATGGTACGACCTTGGCTGGCGGCAGCGCTGGCAGCGACGCTGCTCGCGACGCCGGTATTGGCGGCCAAGCTGCCGCAGACGACGCCCGACGGGCTGGTGCTGCAGCCCAATACCAAGCTGTCGGCGGTCTATCTCGCGCCCGGCGCCAGCCTTGCGAAGTATGACAAATATGCCCTCGTCGATTGCTTCGTCGAGTTCAAGAAGGGCTATATGGACGAGCAGAACGAGCAGATTCCGTTCTCGGTCAGCAAGCAGTGGATGGACCAGACGACCGCCGAACTCGCGGTCGAATTCAAGAAGCAGTTCACCAAGGTGATGAGCCAGAAGGGCGGCTTCCAGCAGAGCACGATGACCGGCCCCGACGTGATGGTGCTGCGCCCGGCGATCGTCAATCTCGACATCACCGCGCCCGACACCATGCAGCCGGGGGTAACGTCGTTCGTGACCTCGCCGGGGTCGATGACGCTGTATCTCGAAGTCTATGACTCGATGTCGAACAAGCTGATCGCACGCATCTATGACGCTGCCGGCGGCGAGGAAGACGGCGGCGGGGTGTCGTGGGCGACCGGGCCAAGCAATCTGCAGGCAGCCGACTATGTCATCGACCTGTGGGCGAACATGATCCGCCGCGGGCTTGAAAATGCGCGCAAGGCTGCTGGCGAAAGCCCCGATGGTCCGCCGCCCGGCACTGCCGCACCGACTGCGGTGCCGACAGCGGCACCCGCGACCCCGCCCAAGCCGGCATCAAAATAGCGCCAAGGGCATTTTTTCGCGTACTCAGGCTCCGCATCCCGTGCTAGGCGCAGCCTATGCGTATGCGTGAACTCGAAAAGCGGACGGGCGTCGGGCGCGAGACGATCCGTTACTATATCCGCGAAGGGCTGCTGCCCGAACCCGACCGCGCCAGCCGCAATTCGGCGTCGTACAATGACGACCATGTCGCGCGGCTGAAAGCCATCAAGCGGCTGCAGGACGAACGCTTCCTGCCGCTGGCGGTGATCAAGACGCTGCTCGATGCCGAAGACGGCGAGCGCTGGCTCGCACCCGCGGCGTTCCCGCAGCTCGATTCGATGCTGCGCGCGCGGCTCGATGCCGATGCCGCGCGGATCCCGGTCGACACCGTCGTTACCGGACTCGGGCATTCGCGTGAAGAAATCGCCGAACTTGTCGCAACGGGTTTCATCGACGTTGATGCCCAGGATACGGTGACGGCGCGCGATGCCGCCATTCTGCGCGTTCTCGACGAATTGCGGGCGACGGGCTTTACCGATAGCCACAACTTCCGCGATGGCATGATGCCGATCTACAATGATTTCGTCGAATGGGTCACGGCGCAGGAAATGCGCTTCTTCTTCGAACACACCGCCGGCCGCGTCGATGAAGCCGAAGCGCTCGACATGGCCGAACGCGGCATCGCCTCGATCAACGAGCTGCTCAGCCTGATGCGCACGCGCGCCATCCTGCGCAAGCTCGAAGTCCGGCGCCGCGTTGCCAACGACAATGGCTGATCAGAAATAGCCCGCCAGCGTGACCGCGACGCCGCTGCCGGGGCTGGCGTTGCCGGCCACGCGCCAGCGGTAATCGACAATCAGATCGACCGGCAGCGTCCCGGCGTGCAGCCGCAGGCTTGGCCCAACATCGAGCCGGTCGACGGTGCTGCCGTCAACCTGCACCGCGCCCCACACACCCGCACCGGCCTGCACGCGCACACCGCGCACCGGCAGCCGCCAGCCGGCAAAGGCCTGACCGGCGGCATAGGGGTTGGCGTTGACGACACCGGCCTCGGCATAGCCGTTCCAGTCGAGGCCAAACGTGCGCCCCGAAGCGCCGCCAGTCAGCCGCGCCGTCCAGCCTGACGGCGCAGATGTACCGCTCGACACCAGCCACTCGCCCGCCAGCGCCAGCCCCGGCATGAACTGCCAGCGCAGCCCCAGTGCGCCTTGTGCGCTGCGGTCATCGATGCCGATGCCGTCATGCGCGACCGCGCCGCGCAAGGTCAGCGCCAGCGGCCGCGCCGCAAGCGGTGCCGGGGTGAACGCCAGCGTCGCCCCCGATTGCCCGCCGCCGAGCAACGCCGCGCTGGCAAACCCCGGCGGCCCGGCGCCG
>CALMPZ010000364.1 GCA_937871645.1 uncultured Polymorphobacter sp. | reverse complement strand
AGTGCACACGCACGGCACCGGCTGCACGCTGGCATCGGCGTTGGCGACATTGCTGGGGCAGGGCGTGGCCTTGCCCGAAGCCGTGGAGCGCGCCCGCAACTATGTCCAGTCGGCGATCCGCGCGGCGCCTGGCTTTGGCGCCGGTCACGGGCCGCTCGGGCACAACTGGGCGCTGGCGCGCTGAAACCCGATTTCGCGCATGAAGCGGCACTCGGCGGCCGCGTCGCCGGGGTCGACGAAGCCGGGCGCGGGCCGTGGGCGGGGCCGGTGGTGGCCGCAGCCGTGGTGCTGGATCCGGCGCGAATTCCGGTGGGACTCAACGATTCGAAGCAGCTTTCGGCGGCGCGGCGCGCGGCGTTGTTCGACGAGATCATGGCAGTCGCCGCCGTCGGCGTCGGAATCGTCGAGGTTGCCGAAATCGACCGCATCAACATCCTGCAGGCGACGTTCGCGGCGATGACGCGCGCGGTGGCGCCGCTCGACCCCGATCATGTGCTGGTCGACGGCAACCGCGCGCCGCTTTGGTACTACGCGACGCAGACGGTGGTCGGCGGTGACGGTCGCTGCCTGTCGATTGCCGCGGCCAGCATCATCGCCAAAGTGACGCGCGACCGCATCATGGAGCGCCTCGACGCCGACTTCCCCGGCTATGGCTGGGCGGCGAACAAGGGCTATGGCACGCACGAACACAGCGCCGGGCTCGACCGGCTCGGCGTGACGATCCACCACCGCCGCAGCTATGCACCGATCGCCAAGCGAATAGTCTGAACGCTGAGTCTTTTGAGTCACACCACTAGGGGTGGTGGGTGCGAGCAGCGGCCAGACTCAACGTCTAGCGATTTCGCGCTTGGAATCAGCTATTCGCGCTAAATGACTGATTCATGACGCTATTGACGCGCGACTCGCGACGAATCACGGATAGCCCAACCAAGTTTCAGGGGCTGCACGATGATCAAATTGAAGACCGACCGCGTCATTCTGGGCGATTGCATCGAAGCGATGAACGCACTGCCGGCGAAGTCGGTCGACCTGATTTTCGCCGACCCGCCGTACAATCTGCAACTGGCGCAGGACCTGTATCGCCCCGAAGGCAGCCGCGTCGATGCGGTCAACGATGACTGGGACAAGTTCGACACCTTCGCGACCTATGACGCCTTCACCCGTGCGTGGTTGAAGGCCGCGCACCGCATCCTGAAGGACGACGGCACGATCTGGACGATCGGCAGCTATCACAACATCTTCCGCGTCGGCACCGCGCTACAGGACCTGGGGTTCTGGGTGCTGAACGACATCATCTGGCGCAAGGCCAACCCGATGCCCAATTTCAAGGGCACGCGCTTCACCAACGCGCACGAAACGCTGATCTGGTGCTCGAAATCCGAGGATGCGCGCTACCATTTCAACTACACCGCGATGAAGGCGTTGAACGAAGATCTGCAAATGCGGTCGGACTGGGTGCTGCCGATCTGCACCGGCAACGAGCGCATCAAAATCGACGGCATCAAGGCGCACCCGACGCAAAAGCCTGAATCGCTGCTCTATCGCGTGCTGCTGGCATGCACCAAGCCCGGCGACATCGTGCTCGACCCGTTCTTCGGCACCGGCACGACGGGTGCGGTGGCAAAGCTGCTCGGCCGTCACTGGATCGGCATCGAGCGCGAGGAGAAATACGCCCGCGTCGCCGAAAAGCGCATCGCCGAGCTGCTGCCGCTGTCGGGCGGTGCGATGGCGGTCACGCAAAGCGCGCGTTCGGCACCGCGTGTGGCGTTCGGCGCGCTGGTCGAAAACGGCATGATCCGCCCCGGCACCGAACTCGTCGACCACGCCCGCCGCTTCCGCGCCCGCGTCCAGGCCGATGGCTCGCTCAACATGGATGAAACCGTGGGGTCGATCCACCAGATCGGTGCCGCGGCGCAAAAGGCCCCGGCGTGCAACGGCTGGACGTTCTGGCATGTCGAACAGGCCGGCAAGCTGGTGCCGATCGACACGATGCGCGCAGCCTACCGGCAGGCGGCGGCGCTCTGACGGGTTGCGCTTCGAGGCCAGCTTGTCAGTATGCGGCGATGATATAGACGCCGAGGCTTGCGGCCAGTCCGGCCAGCACCCATGTCGCGGCGATGTAGTGCGCGACGCGAAAACCGGTGCTGCCCTGCCATTGCAACGGCACGCGCGGATCGGGGGCGTTTTCAGTTGATGAACCGTAGGCGTGCGGCGAGCTTACGGGCTTCGCCATATGCTGCCGCGCCACCTGTGCAGCGACCAGGAAATCCTGCTGGTTTGGCGGCTTGTTCACGAAATTCCCCCCGTATAGCCCGTTCACGCCTCGGCCGCAGCAAGCGCCCGACAGCACTGTTGCGACTTGATGACAACACTGGCGTCTGCCGTATTGAATCTCTAATACGGCACGCAGCCCTTTAGCTTGAGGATCCCCATGTCGAAATTTCTACTGTTGGCCGCGTCGATGCTGGCGCTTGCCGCCCCGGCCTATGCTGCTGCACCTGCCACCACGACCGCCGCGCCCGCCGGCAAGCCGATGTACGGGACCTTCGGTTTCGATACCGCAGGCATGGACAAGACCGTGCTGCCCGGCAACGACTTCGGCGAATATGCCAACGGCACCTATCTGAAGAACCTCGTCATTCCGGCCGATCTGTCGAGCTACGGCATGTTCGCCAAGCTGCGCGACCTGAGCCAGGAACGCACGCGTACCGTCATCGAAACCGCTGCCAAGACCAACGCCGCGCCGGGCACCGAGGCGCAAAAGGTCGGCGACTTCTACGCCAGCTTCATGGATGAGGCCGCGATCAACGCCAAGGGCGCGGCGCCGGTCAAGCCGGCGCTCGATGCGATTGCCGGCATCACCGATATCAAGCAACTGTCGCAGGCGATGGGCACCGCGAACCGCATCGGCATCGATACGCCGTTCGGGCTCGGCGTCATGCAGAACATCAAATTCCCCGATGTCATGGCGGTCTACACCGGCCAGGGCGGGCTCGGCCTGCCCGACCGCGACTATTATTTCGATGCCAAGTTCGCCGAAACGCTGGGCAAGTACCGCACGCATGTCGCGAAAATGCTGCAGCTCGGCGGGATTGCCAGCGCGGCCGATGCACAGAAGCGCGCCGATGCCATCGTCGACCTCGAGACCAAGATTGCCAAGGCGCACTGGACCAAGGTCGAATCGCGGCAGGTCGACAAGCTCTACAACCCCGCCGCGCTGTCGGCTTTGGCAACGACCTATCCGGGCGTCGACTGGGCGGCGATGATGGCGGCGTATGGCATCCCGGCCAGCGGCCCCGGCGCGGTCAAGGAAGTCATCGTGACGACGCCGAGCGCGGTTACCGGTGCCGCCAAGCTGATGCAGACCGAGCCGCTGGCGGTGTGGAAGGACTATCTGGCGCTGCGCACGCTGGCCAATGCCGCGCCGATGCTGTCGGACGCCATCGTCGCCGAAAACTTCGCGTTCAACGGCACTGTGCTCGACGGCACGCCGGCGTTGCAGCCGCGCTGGAAGCGGGGTGTCGATCGCACCACCGACGCGCTCGGCGAAGCGGTCGGCAAGCTGTATGTGGCCGAATATTTCCCGCCTGAATCGAAGGCCGCCGCCGATGCGCTGGTCAAGAACATCATCGCCGCGATGGACGTGCGGCTGGCCAACCTGACCTGGATGGACCCGGCGACCAAGGTGCAGGCGCGCGCCAAGCTCGCGGCGTTCACCCCGAAGATCGGCTACCCCGACAAATGGCGCGATTACAGCAAGTTGCAGATCGAACGCGGCGACGCTTTGGGCAACTACCTGCGCGCCATCGATTTCGAAACGCAGCATGACATCGACAAGCTTGGGCGTCCGATCGACCGCAGCGAATGGGGCATGACGCCGATGACGGTGAACGCCTATGCCAACCCGCTGTGGAACGAAATCGTCTTCCCCGCCGCGATCCTGCAGCCGCCGTTCTTCGATCCCAATGCCGATGCAGCGGTCAATTACGGTGGCATCGGCGCGGTGATCGGCCATGAAATCAGCCATCATTTCGATGACCAGGGCCGCAAGTTCGACAAGCATGGCGCGCTCGCCGACTGGTGGACGCCGCAGGATGTCGAACGATTCAAGAAGCTGACCGACAAGGTCGTCGCACAATATGCCCAGTATGAGCCCATCCTCGGCCACCACATCAACGGCGAGCTGACCTTGGGTGAGAACATGGCCGATCTGGCGGGCATCAATGTTGCCTATGACGGCTACCGCAAGGCGCTGGGCGGCACGACGCCACCGGTGCTCGACGGTTATTCAGGCGACCAACGTTTCTTCCTCGGCTGGGCGCAGGCGTGGCGAACGAAGTATCGCGACGCCAATCTGCTCCAGCGCCTGACCACC
>CALMPZ010000363.1 GCA_937871645.1 uncultured Polymorphobacter sp. | reverse complement strand
GGGCATTCCCGTGGTGCGTCCGGCCGTCACTGAAACGACCGCCTTGGGCGCGGCAACCGCTGCCGGTGCAACCACGGCACCCGCGGCGGTTTCGCAGACGGTGCGACCGTAGCGGCCGGTGACGCATTCGGCAGCGCGCGCGGTGTTGGCGAGGAAGACCGAACTGGTCAGCAACGCCGTGGCGGCAAGAAACACGAACTTCATGGAGCACTCCCTGACTGCGGGCGGCGCGGACAGAAGGTCACGCGGCCGCACCGCCGTGCAGGGCCATGCTATGCCTTTGGCGCCCTCGCGGCAAGCGCCCCGGCTATGCCGCAACGACGCGTCGCCGCCTCAGCTGCGCGCCGACCATGCCAAAGCCGCCGATCATCATCGCCCAGCTTGCCGGCTCGGGTACCGGGCCGCTCCAGCTGGTATCATACAGCGTCACCGCGATGCCCGTGTCGCCGCCGTAACCCGATGTCCAAGTCGCGCCGCCGTCGTTCGATTGCGCCGCGCCGTCGAACGCCGACGCCAGACCCATGAAGACGTTGAACGTCGGCGTCACATATTGCAGCCCCAGATAATAGGTGCCGGCGGCGAGCGTCATCGGCGGCAGGTCATAGCCTTCGCGCAGGATAATCAGGCCGGCATAATTACCCAGCCAGGGCCGGTAATAATGGATCGGCGCATTGCCCGAATACAACAGGCTGCCGGGCAGGCCGGTCGTGGTGTTCGCGGCCAGAATCTGCCAGTTCACCGAGCCGGGGTCGGCAGCCGTCAAGGTGTCCAGCGTGCCGCCGATGAGGGTCCGCGTTGTCGCCAGCGTGAAGCGCTGCGCGGCAAAGGTGTTGCCGGTCAGGCGCGATCCGCAGGTGGTGTTGAACGCGCAACTGCCGCTGGGGCTGACGAACGGGTTTTCGAAGGCGATACCGGCGAACGCCGGCGCGCTCAAACTGGCGGCAACGACCAGCGCGGCAAATTTCAACATTCCTGTTCTCCCGGTAAATTGCAGTTCAACCTTCGACGCGGCTGCCGGGCCGCGTCGCCTAGTCGGCGCAGTTCACGCAGCGCGTCGCGGTCGGTACGGCGCGCAGGCGGGCGGCGGGAATGTCGGCACCGCAGTTGACGCACACGCCGTAGCTGCCGGCCTCGATGCGGGCGAGTGCGGCGTGGATGGCCTGGGCTTCGGCAATATGGCTGCCTTCGATGCCGTGCAGCGCGTCCTGGTCCTCCAGCTCGGTGGCCTGTTCGGCGAAGTCGGCGTCGAGCGGGGCGCGCAGGGCGGTTTCGATGCGCGCGATGTTGCCGCCGAGTTCGGCGAGGCGGGCGTGCAGCGTCTGGACGATATCGTCGGGGACGGTAGCGGCC
>CALMPZ010000362.1 GCA_937871645.1 uncultured Polymorphobacter sp. | reverse complement strand
TCAGGCCTGCCCGCCGGAGGCCCTTACCAGCCTGCCACTTTCGCACTAGTGTCCAAAATTATGACCGAACGCACCCCTATGCGCCCGCGCGACGCCTATCGCCATTTCACGCCGATCCAGACGCGCTGGCTCGACAATGACGTTTATGGGCACGTCAACAACACGGTTTATTACAGCTGGTTCGATACGGCGGTGAACGCCTATCTGATCAACGCCGGGGTGCTCGACATCATCAATGGCAAGACCATCGGCCTGGTTGTCGAAACCGGCTGTCGCTATGCGCGTGCGGTGGCGTTTCCCGAGACCATCGAAGCCGGCATTCGCGTCGCCAAGCTCGGCACATCGAGCGTGCGCTATGAGATCGGGCTGTTCACCGCCGACCATGACGCGCCGGCGGCGGAGGGGTTCTTCGTCCACGTCTATGTCGACCGGGTGTCGCGGCGGCCGGTGCCGGTCGATGCGGCGTACCGTGCTGCGCTGGAAGCGATTGCCGGCTGACCGGCGTTCGCAGGCGATTTTGCACGGTTCATCGCGCGTATAGCTGATTTGCGCTATAAGGCGCCGTTCGGTCGATCCTTGGCCGGGGAGTTTGTGGTGATGTCGTTCAAGTCTGCTGCAGCCCGTATTGTACTGGGCCTTGCCGTTTCGGGCGCGCCGGCGGCGACCCCGGTGGCTGCCGGTGGTTACCGCGGCGGCTACGGCGGCTATCATGGCGGCTATTACAACAACGGCTACTACAATAACGGCAACGTCTTCGGCGCCGTCGTCGGCACTGCGGTGGCGCTCGGTTTCATCGCGGCGATCGCTTCGGCGAGCAAGCCCAAGACCACGACCGTCGTCGCACCGCAGCCGGCCTATGCGCCGGTCTATCCGCAGCAGCCGTATCAGCAGCCGGCACCACTGCAGGCCCCCGCCGTTCAGCAGCAGGTTGACCCGTCGCAGACCGCTGCCGGCGCGCAGGCCGAAATGTGCGCCCGCGCCGCCGAACGCACCGCGCAGAATTACGGCGGCTTTGCCCGCACCGTGTCGATCGATTCGATTTCGGGCGAACAGGCCAATGCCGTCATCCGCGGTACGCTGGAAATCAACCCCAACAACGGCCAGCCGGTGAACCGCGCGGCATTCACCTGCGCCGCGAGCTACGGCCAGGTCACGGGCGTCCAGCTCGGCTGACGCGCGCGACTGGCGCGCAATACTGGACAGCAGGCCGCACTTCGCCTAGTCCCGCGCACTCGCAACAGCGGAGGCTTGAAGTGACGGTCACACCCGGCGAATCGATTCTGATTCTGGATTTCGGCAGTCAGGTCACACAGCTGATCGCGCGCCGCATCCGCGAGGCCGGCGTTTATTGCGAGATCGTCCCGTTCAGCAGCGGCGCCGAAGCTGTCGCGCGGCTGGCGCCCAAGGGCATCATCCTGTCGGGCAGCCCCGCATCGGTCAGCGAAGCCGCCTCCCCGCGCGCGCCGCAGGCGGTTTTCGACACTGGCGTCCCCGTGCTCGGCATCTGCTACGGTGAACAGGCACTCTGCGCGCAGCTCGGCGGCAATGTCGCACCGTCCGACCACCGCGAATTCGGCCGCGCCTTCCTTGAGATCGTCGATGACTGCAAGCTGTTCGACGGTGTCTGGGCCAAGGGCGAGCGCCACCAGGTGTGGATGAGCCACGGCGACCGCATCGACGCGATCCCCGCCGGCTTCCGCAGCGTCGGCAAGTCCGATGGCGCGCCGTTCGCCGCGATCGCCGACGACGACCGTCGCTACTACGGCGTCCAGTTCCACCCCGAAGTCTATCACACCCCCGACGGCGGCAAGCTGCTGGCGAACTTCGTCCACAAGGTCGCGGGCTGTTCGCGGAGCTGGACGATGGCGGGCTACCGCGACAGCAAGATCGCCGACATCCGCAAGCAGGTCGGCGACGGCAAGGTGATCTGCGGCCTGTCGGGCGGGGTCGATTCGGCGGTCGCGGCGGTTCTCATCCACGAAGCCATCGGCGACCAACTGACGTGCGTGTTCGTCGACCATGGCCTGATGCGCGCCAATGAAGCGACCGAAGTCGTGACGCTGTTCCGCGAACACTATCACATCCCGCTGGTGCACGTGGACGCCTCCGAAGCCTTCCTAGGCGGGCTGGCCGGTGTCAGCGACCCCGAAGCCAAGCGCAAGTTCATCGGCAAGACCTTCATTGATGTGTTCGAAGCCGAGGCGAAGAAGATCGGCGGCGCCGGCTTCCTGGCGCAGGGCACGCTGTACCCCGATGTCATCGAAAGCGTGTCGTTCACCGGCGGGCCGTCGGTCACCATCAAAAGCCACCACAACGTCGGCGGGCTGCCCGAACGCATGAACATGAAGCTGGTCGAGCCGCTGCGCGAACTGTTCAAGGACGAAGTCCGGGCACTGGGCCGCGAGCTCGGGTTGCCGCAAGCGTTCGTCGGCCGCCACCCGTTCCCCGGCCCCGGCCTCGCCATTCGCATACCCGGCGAGGTGACCAAGGAAAAGTGCGACGTGCTGCGCAAGGCCGACACCATCTACCTCGACGAAATCCGCAAGGCCGGGCTGTATGACGCGATCTGGCAGGCGTTCGCGGTGCTGCTGCCGGTGAAGACCGTCGGCG
Organism: uncultured Polymorphobacter sp.; assembly: GCA_937871645.1. Taxonomy (GTDB): domain Bacteria; phylum Pseudomonadota; class Alphaproteobacteria; order Sphingomonadales; family Sphingomonadaceae; genus Polymorphobacter_A. The sequence continues at coordinate 8,449 of CALMPZ010000362.1, read as the reverse complement.
TCATGGGCGACGGCCGCACCTATGACAATGTCTGCGCGCTGCGCGCCGTGACCTCGGTCGATGGCATGACCGCGGATGTCTACCCGTTCGACAGCGCCTTCCTCAGCGCGGTGGCGACGCGCATCGTCAACGAGGTCAAGGGCATCAACCGCGTGGTCTATGACTATACGTCGAAGCCGCCCGGCACGATCGAATGGGAATAGCCGCGCGCCGCTAGGCGGCCGCTGCCCGCGTCAGCCATTGTCGCCATAGGCGAAGGCCGCAAGCGCTTCGGCATCGAGCAGCCGTATGCGATTATACCCCGTGCCGATCCAGCCCGCCGCCTCGAAAGACGCCAGCTTGCGCCCGACATGATAGCGCGAGAGGTTGGCCATGTCCCCCAGCTGCTGGTGCGTCAGCCAGAAGCCATGCGGGTCGTCGGGCACAACTTCCCCCAGCCCCAGCACCCGCAGCAGCACGCTGGCCAGCCGCCGGCCCGCATCGGGCGTCAGCAAGTCGCGGACGACCCAGGCGCCAAGCCGGTTGCCGAGCTCGGCCAATTGGCCCACCCGGACCGCGATTTCGGGGTCGGCTTGCATCAGTGGCACCAGCCGCGCGTTGGATACGAACAGCAGCCGGCTTGGCTCCAGTACGCGATAGGTCAGCTCGCGTGGCCCGCCATGCAGCGGCGCCTTGAGCCCGAACCATTCGCCGCGGCGCAGCACATGGCCCAGCTGCGGGGTTTGGCGCGGATGGCCGCCCTCCACCCCGATCGCACCGGCCAGAATCCCATAGAGTCCATTGGAAGGATCGCCCTCGCGAAACACGGCGCTCCCCGGTGCAGCATCGACCACCACGCCGCAGCCGACGATCTGCTTGCGGAATTGCGCCGGATGCTCGGCAAGCCAGCCACGCGCGGCAAAGGGTGCCTCGCGGTCAAGCAACTGATGTTCAAGTGGTTCGTTTCTCGCCATCTGCAATTGTTACTTCGTGCAACATCGCCGAGTCCATATCTGCGACATTCCGGCATCACGATTTGTCAGGGAGCTCACCATGATCCGCCGAATTGCCCTCGCCGCGCTTATGTCCGCATCGTTGCTTGCCCCGTCCGTGGCCGATGCCTGCACCCGCGCCGTCTATTTCGGCCTTGAAGGCCAGACCGTCACTGGCCGCTCCATGGACTGGTTCAACACCGACATGGACACCAACATGTGGATGTATCCGCGCGGCCTCGCCCGCACCGCCGGCACCGCCAATCCGGTCAATTGGAAAAGCAAGTACGGCAGTGTCGTGACGACCGTCTACGAAGGCATCTCCGCCGACGGCATGAACGAGGCGGGCCTTGTCGCCAACATGCTCTATCTGGCGGAATCGCAGTATGAGCCGGCGCGTGCCGATGACATCCGCCCGACGCTGCCCAACTCGGCCTGGGTGCAGTACATTCTCGACAACTACGGCACGGTTGCCGAAGCCGTCGCCGGCATGAAGGCCGGCACCTTCCGCATCGTGCCGGTCAAGGCGCCGACGGGCGAGCCGGGCACCGTCCATCTCTCGGTCTCCGACTCTTCGGGGGATTCGGCGATCTTCCAGTTCATCAACGGCAAGCTCAACGTCTATCACAGCCGTGAGTATCAGGTGATGACCAACTCGCCGACCTTTGATCAGCAGCTGGCGCTCAACGGCTATTGGAAGACCATCGGCGGCTCGGTTTTCCTGCCGGGCACCAACCGCGCCTCGGACCGCTTTGTCCGCGCCTCCTATTACGTCAACGAAGCCAAGCAATCCGCCGACCCGCGCGCCGCCGTCGCCACGGTGTTCAGCATCATGCGCAACGTCAGCGTGCCGATCGGCATCAAGATCCCCGGCCAGCCCAATATCGCCGACACGCTGTGGCTCACCGTCTCCGACCAGAAGAACAAGGTCTATTTCTACCAGGACACCAACAGCCCCAGCATCATCTGGGTCGACTTCAAAAAGCTGAACTTCGCCCAGGGCGCTGCCCGCCGCCTGCAACTCGACGGCAACCCCGACGTTGGCGGCAACCAGACCGGCAATTTCCAACCGGCCGAGTTGTTCAAGTTCGTCGTGCCCCACGATTAAGGCGCAGCCTAGTCCCTCTCTGCCGCGCGCCGGGCACCGGTGCGCGGCAAGCCTTCCAACATTTCCAGCTTGCTGTAATATCCCCGCATTGTCCCACGGGGAGGGTGACATGCAGACGGTTCCGAAATGGTATTGGATTGCCAGCGTTCTGACGCTGGTGTGGGCGTTGGCGGGATGCTTTGCCTATTGGTCGCAGGTCAGCATGACGGCTGACGATCTTGCGCAGTTGCCGCCCGAACAGGCGGCGGTCTGGGCGATGATGCCCAAATGGGTGGTCGGCGCCTATGCGGTGGCGGTGTGGGCCGCACTCGCCGGCACGCTCGGGCTGCTGCTGCGTAAAAGCTGGGCGCGGCCGGCGCTGCTGGTGTCGCTGTTCGGCATCGTCGTGCAGTTCGGCTGGACGTTGTTTGCGACGCCGCTGCTCGCCAGCCAAGGTGCCGGCGCGGCGGCGTTCCCGCTGTTCATCCTGCTTGCCGGCATGGCGATGCTGGCGCTGGCACGGCACGCTGCGGCGCGCGGCTGGCTGCACTGATGCTGCGGCTGGTCGGGTAGCACGACTCACTGTTCGCGCGGCGCGTCGACACGGCGCCATTGCCGTATATGGATCGGCGCGATGTTTGCCGGGGTGAAAGTCGAGTGCGCCATACCCGGCGGCGGCATAGACATGCGAGCCCAGAAATATCTGTTTTCGGCGCTTTTTTTGGCGTAAGTCGGTAACAGGGGGCGTGGGCCGCGTCGGCCGGTTTGGCGGGGCAATGCAGCTATGACGCGCACTGTGCAACGGACCCATTGTGCTGTTGCCGCACCTTTTGCGGGGCCATTTGCTGGCACACCGATTTCCTTTGATGCGAACGTAGTCAATTCGCCCTGATATCCGTGGCGATACTGCGCATTGAGGTTTTCGAGCCACGATAATGGCTCTGATCTCTAAGTATCCATCGAAAGATTTTGGGGAAAAGCCATGAAACTCGCACCAAATTTGATGGCCGCAATATTGCTGGCTCAATCTGCTGCAGCGGTTGCCAATGGCAGCGCGGACACCATTTTTTATGGCGGTCCGATTGTCACCGTGAATGGCAAAAACGAAGAAGTGCAGGCGCTCGCCATTCAGAATGGCAAGATTGTCGCTGTCGGCAAAAAGCACGATGTCATCAAGGATTGGCAGGCCCCCGCTACCAAGATCGTTGACCTGAATGGCCAGACACTGATGCCCGGTTTCGTCGAGCCGCATGTCCATATTATCGTGACATCGTATCTTGAGGGACTCGGCGTCAATCTGAGCAACTTTGCTTTGCCGTACGACACGATCGACACCATCAGCACGAAGCTGAGAGCTCAACTCAAGAATGTGCCGGCCGGTGGTTGGCTGTTTGGCTTTGGCGTGGATCCATCACGTACAGCGCCGTTCATGGCTGAATTGACCGCCGATGATCTCGACAAGGTTTCGACAGATGTGCCGATCTTCATCGTCAATCAGTCCGGACACATTGGCTATGTCAATCACAAGGCCATCGAGCTTGCCGGCCTGACGGACAGCACGCCAAATCCGGGCGACGGCGGCATCTATGTCAAAGATGCGCAAGGCAAACTGACCGGTAAATTGGTCGAGCCACCGTCCTATTTGCCATTCATGGCAAAAATGCCTGCACCGACCGAGGCACAGTTGCTTGGCGCCATCAAGAACACGCTGAACAGCATGGCTGCAACGGGCATCACCACCGTTTCCGAAATGAGCGTCGGCAGCAATTTTGGCGTCGATCGGGAAGTCGCCATATACAGGGACATCTTTGCGAAAAATGCTTCGCCGGTTCGCGTGCGTGGCTACCTCTGGGGTCAGGCGCTGCCGGTCGGCTATAATAGCATCAAGCCCAATGACGGCGACGACTGGCTGCGTTTCATCGGCGTCAAATACATTTCCGATGGTTCAACGCAGGGTTTGACCGCCGCACTCAACAATCCTTATTTTTACCCCAAGGACAGCACTTTCAGCGGCGATCTGAATTACACGGATGGCGCAATCTATGGCTTGATGAAGCCATTCTTCGATCAGGGCTGGCAGATTTCGATTCACGCCAATGGCGACAAGGCCATCGACCAGACCTTGAACAACTACGCAAAATTGCTGGATGGGAACAAGAATCCGCAAGCGCGCCGGTTGCGCGTCGAGCACTTCACCGTCAACACCGAAGGTCAGGTGGCAAAGGCCGTGAAGATGGGTGTGATCCCAAGCTTCACGATCGGGCACGTGAATTTTTGGGGTCAGGCGTTCAATGACCATTTGATCGGGCCGGACCGCGCCCAGCGGATTGACCCGGCCGGTGATGTCATACGCGCCGGCGGGAAATTCACGCTCCATAGCGATTCACCGGTCTCACCGTTCGGGCCGTTGGCCTATATCAGCGATGAGGTCACGCGCTTGTGGCAGGTTCCGCCGCAGAAGGTCCTTGGGCCCAAGCAGGCGGTGACGGTGGATGAGGCGATCCGCGCCATCACGATTGACGCAGCGTATCAGATCTTTGCGGACAATCTCGTCGGCAGCCTGGAGGTCGGCAAACAGGCTGATCTGGTCGTGCTGGAGAAGAATCCACGCAAGACGCCGCCGGCCGAAATTCGCAACATCAAGGTCAAGCAGACCTGGGTTGATGGCAAGCAGATTGTCTGGAAATAGACTGTCCAGGGATGCAGGCGAACACACGCGCACGGGCGCGTGTCGTTTGCCGGCGCCATATTTGGATGGCTAGACAGTCGATTTGAGGATTGGGGGTGCACGACTGCGGCTGCGCAGGCAGGGGCGGTTAGCGCATGCAGCTTCGGTGTGGCGGCACCTGCTGCGTCGGGTTACTGTGCCCGGGGGCAGCGCCGGAGTCCGATAGCATGATCCTGATTGGTCAGTATGATTCACCGTTCGTGCGGCGCGTCGGCATCACGCTGCGCCTCTACGAACTGCCGTTTGAGCACAAGCCCTGGTCGGTGTTCGGCGATGTCGAGAAGATCCGGCCCTACAACCCGCTGCTGCGCGTGCCGACGCTGGTGCTGGAGGACGGCACCGCGCTGATCGATAGCGCCAGCATCCTCGACTATCTCGACGGGCAGGTGCCGGCGGCGCGCGCGCTGTTTCCGAGGCAAGAGCCGGCGCGCCACCGCGCGCTGCGTGTGGCGGCACTCGCCACCGGCATGGCGGAGAAGGCGGTCAGCCTGTTCTATGAACTGCGCTTCCACGAGCAACGCTCCGACCTGTGGGTCAGCCGCTGCCGCGCGCAGATCGACGCGGTGCTGCAGGTGCTGGAGGACGAGCGCGCCCTGCACACCGGCGCCTGGTGGTTCGGCCCCCAGCTCGGCCACGCCGATATCGCGGTGGGCGTGGTGCTGCGCTTCATCGCCGACGCCCACCCCGGCCTGATCGACAAGACCGCCTATCCGGCGCTGAGCGACCTCGCCGCCCGCTTCGAGGCGCTGCCGGTGGCGCGCGAGATTTCGCAGGCGTTCACGCCTTCGGCTTGAGTAGCACTAGCCAAGCCGCAGCTCGGGAATCCCGCAATCCGCCAGCCAGCGATCGACGGCGTCATATTCCGCTGGCGGCCGCGTGGCGTCCTCGGCGTCGCCGCGCGGCACGAAGATCACCATCCCCTGCCGCGCCCTGGTGAGCAGCACGCGGTAGGCGTTGCGGACATATTCGGCGCGGCCGATGGCATCGTCACCGGCGCGGATCATTTGCCATTTGGTGCCGCGAAAATCGCGGGCCTGCCAAGCGTCGGCATCGTCACGGCGCAGGTTGAGGTCCCATGCGACGCAGGTCCAATCGAGCTCAAGGCCCTGCACGGCAAATTCGGTCGCCGCGTCCTCGAGCGCGTTCGATGAGCGCACGTCGGCGGTTTCGTTGAGGAACCAGTTGCAGACATCGAGCTCGTTCTTGACGAATATGCCTTCGGGTTTGAGCCGCAGCGCGTTCGATGACGCCAGCAGCCCGGCACGTTCGGTGGCGCGGCGTTGCCCGCGCAGCCAGCGCCGCGCCGCGTGCAGGTCGCGCGTCCGCAGAATCGGGAATTGATCGGCGTCGGGTAGGAACGCGCGTGCCGCTGCAGCCTCGGGGCCCAGCAGTGCGCCGACATAGGCCGAGACGGTTTCGGCACGGAATGAACGGATCGACACGGCCAGATGCAGCGCCGGCACTGACGGCTGCGCGCGTTGTTCAAGGTGCCAGCGCATCGCGCCATCGACACCGCCGGCCGGCCCCAGCAAATGCGGCGGCAGGAAAATCTGCCAGTGGCGCAAGTCACCCTGCAAAGCGCGCAACCACTCGCCGATGCCGGCTTCGCCGCGATTGATTTCCTGGCCCTCGCCGATCAGGCAGACGACGACGCACCAGTCAGGTCGGCGGTCCATGACCGACAGCAGGAACGCCGGCTCGGATTGGTCGAAATCGGGCAAGCCGCGTTTGGTCTGCATGAAGCGCGCGGTGGCGGTGCGGTCCCACGCGCGCTGCGCTTCATCGAACACCACCACATGCTCTGACGGGATCTGATCGGGGGCGAGATATTCATCGCGGAAATGGTGGACGTTCTGCACGAACTTGTCGGGGGAACGGGCGGCGAGATGGCGGGCATCGCTGTCGCCGGGATTGACGCGACCCTTGCAGTGCTGGTGGTCACGTCGCAACGCCTCACGCAGCACGTCGACCAGCGGGCCGTTGCCCGACAGATAGGTGGCGTCCTCGCCGATATCGCGCGCCATGCGGCCACACGCAATGTTGAGTCCGGCGAGCGTCTTGCCGGCACCGGGGACGCCGGTGACGAAGCAGATCGCCTTGCCGCCACTGGCGCGCATCGCTTCGACTACCGCTTCGATGGCGGTCGCGGTCAGTGTCAGATTCTCGGCGCCAGCTTCGGAGCGCGAGATTTCGGCGACGTCATGGCCGCGATACAGCGCCTCGGCGGCCTCGATGATGCTCGGTGTCGGGCGGTAGCCGCCCGCGACCCAGTCCAATGCATCGAAGAGTACGGCATCACCCGCGGCAAGCATGCGCTGTATCGTCGGCAATACGTCGTCGGCGCTGACGCAGATTGGCGTGTGCACGCGATCGGCGGCCCAGAACCCGAAACCAAGCTGCTGCGCCGGCGCCTTGGTGGCGATGAGCAAAGGCACGATGGTCTTGTCGTGGCTGGTGACGTGGAAGTTCTTGAGGTCGAGTGCATAGCCGTGGACTTGCTCGATGGCGTGACGCGGAAAACCTGTCTCGCCAACTTTGTATTCGAGCACGAAGATCAGGCCACCGACGACGATGATTGCATCGGCGCGTCGGCCCATGCGCGGGATCGCGAATTCGACGAAGATGTGCGCGTCGGGCAGCGCTGCGCCGATGGATTGCAGTTGCGCGATTTCGAATTGCCATGCGGCGCGTTGCATCGGCTCAAGCGCGAAGGTCGCCGACAGCCCGTCCGCCAGTTCGCCGAACACCGCGTTGGCGTCAGCCGCGGCGAGTGCCGCCCCGCTTGCATGGTAATAGGCCCGCCGCATTGCCCTGGCTTGCCAGGCATGGAGCTGCAACGCAAATCATTACGCCGTGGCAGCAATGACGTGCGTTGCGGCAGCGCCTGGGAAAAAATTTCGTTCCGACCCCTTGTATCGAAACACGGTTTAGATATATCTGTCGTATCGAATTACCGATATATCAAAATGAAGTCTAAATATGTTTCATCATTGGAAGGGCGGTCGTGGCCGTCATCATTTCGGCGAGGGTGACGGTGGCGAAGGCCTGCGCGGGCGCATGGGGCGCCACGGGCGGTCGGGGCGGATGTTCCAGCATGGCGATTTGCGCTTGCTGGTGCTGGCGCTGATCGCCGAGGCGCCGCGGCATGGCTATGAGCTGATCCGCGAGATCGAGGCGCGGCTGGGTGGCGCCTATGCGCCGTCGCCGGGCGTCGTCTATCCGACGCTGACGATGCTCGAAGAGCTCGGCCTCGTCACCAGCGCGGTCACCGAAGGTACCAAGCGCCAGTACACGATCACCGACGCCGGCACCGCGCATCTGGCGGAAAATGCCGCGACGGTCGAGGCGATCTATGACCGCATCGCCAACGCCGGCAACCCCGCCGACTTCGGGCCGCAGGTGCTGCGCGCCATGGCCAATCTGAAGTTCGCGCTGCGCTTGCGGCTCGGACGCGGTGGGTTGAATGCCACTCAGGCGGCGAAGATTGCGGCGGCGCTCGATGCCGCGGCGCTCGAAATCGAAAAGGCCTGAGCCGTGGCGGAAGCTGTCGCGGTGATCGCTACGCCCAACGGCTCGAAATACCTCCAGCAGCTGTGCAAGCATTGGTCGAGCCGTGGCGGAAGCTGTCGCGGTGATCGCTACGCCCAACGGCTCGAAATACCT
>CALMPZ010000361.1 GCA_937871645.1 uncultured Polymorphobacter sp. | reverse complement strand
GGCGAGGTCCATCACATAGAGCCGCGAGCTGCCCTGTTCGCGGCGCACAAAGGCAATCGACTTGCCATCGGGCGAGGGGGTGGGGCGCACCGAGCCGCCGTTGCCCGACAGCACCGTCGTCACCTCGCCGCTGTCCATGTCGTAGCGTTCGACGTTGAACAGGTCGGTGTTCCAGTCCTGCGCATATTCGAAGATCGGCCCGCGCGTGATGTTGCGCGTGTAGTAGATGCCCTTGCCGTCGGGGGTGAAGGTCGGCTCGCCGAGCTCCTTTTGCAGCTTCTCGTCGGCGCGCTTGACCAGCACGACGCCGCCGCCGCCCGACACATGATACAGCCAGACCTCGCCGGTGCCGAGCGAGCGGCCGGTGGTGAAGTGCTTTTTCGCGGCAATGAAGCGCCCATCGGGGCTCCACGTCGGCTGGTTGAGCAGTCGGAAGTCTTCCTTGGTGACCTGCAGCTTGCCCGAGCCGTCGCGGTTCATCACCCAGATATTGTCGCCGCCACCACGGTCCGAGGTGAAGGCGATGCGGCTGCCGTCGGGCGAAAAACGCGGCTGGACTTCCCAGGCGAGACCTTCGGCAATGCGCGTCGCGATGCCGCCGCTGATCGGCATGGTATAGATGTCGCCGAGCAGCGTGAACGCGATGGTGCTGCCGTCGCGGCTGACATCAAGGTCCATCCAACTGCCGGCCTCGACCGAGATCGGCACTTGCCGCACGGCGGCGGCGGGCGGCGCGTTGACGTCCCATTTGGGTGCTGCGGGTTCGGCGGCCGTTGCCGGCAAGGCGTGCATCATGGCTACAGCGGACGCCACCGCCAGCAGGCGGGCGACAAGGCGCGGTTGGTTGGTCATTGGATTTCCCCTGAACAGACTGGCCCGTGGCGGGCGTATGCACCATCACTAGCGCGGCGCGGGCGGCGTGCAAGTGCGCTGTCCTTTGAGATGCCGGTTGAATTGCCGCGCTCAAGCGGGCAAAACGGCGGCCGTAAGCCAGTGCCCCGGCGTCAGGCCATGACGCGCCCCGTTTTGCGAGCACCAACGCCATGTCGCCGCGCGAATTTTCGGCAACGATTGAAGCCTTTGAAGGCGGTGGCGCCGTCCGCATGCTGCCGTGGGTCGATGCCAATCTGGGTGAGGTCAAGGCGCTGCTGGCGGCGCAGGGCGCGGTGCTGCTGCGCAATTTCGCCGACAGCGACAACGACGACCTTGCCGAAGCCGTGCTCGGCCGCATCGGCAACGAACTCCTCGACGATGCCTATTGGTCGACACCGCGCAAGGGCGTCAAAGGCAAGACCTTCACCGCCACCGAAATGGTCCCCAACCGGACGATCGCGCTGCACAGCGAGATGGCGTATATGCCGGCTTGGCCACGGCTGGTGGCGTTCCATGCGCTGATCGTCGCCGAAACCGGCGGCGAAACCACGGTGTGTGACATTGACGCCGCGAGCGCGCTGATGGGTGATGTCGCAGCGAAGTTCGCCGGGCAGGACATCATCTACCAGCGCAGTTTCCACAAGGGCATCGACATTCCGTGGCAGACGGCATTCCGTACCGAGGACCGCGCTGACGTTGACGAGGTCGCGGCGCGCAACGGCATGACGGTGCGCTGGCTCGACAATGGCGTGCTGCAGACCGAGCACCGCGCGCAGGGCACCGTCGCCGACGAGGCCGGGCGTCCGCTGTGGTTCAACCAGGCGCATGTCTTCCACGCCTCGTCGCTGGGGCCGGCGCGGGCGCAGCTTGAAAAGCTGGTGGGCGCCGACAAGCTGCCGCGCAACGCGATTTTCGCCGATCGCTCGCCGATACCCGATGCCGACATGGCGAAGGTCCAGGACGCCTTCAACACCACGACCTGCGCAATGGCGTGGCAGCCCGGCGATGTGCTGGTGCTCGACAATATGCGTTTCGCACATGGGCGCGCGCCGTTCACCGGCGCGCGCAAGCTGCATGTCGCGATGGCCGACGCGCAGACGGTGCGCACCCGCACGCCGCTGTTCGGCTGACCGCAACCATGGCCGCATCGCCTTCGCCAAATCCGACCGCATGGGCGCCCGGCCCCGTCGTCGGGGTGGTGCAGGCGGCGAGCCTCGACTTCATCGGCACGATGCTGGCGCTCGAGGCCGAAGGTGCGGTGGCGGTGTTGCTGCGTGCGGAGGGTGATGCCGAACGCATTGCCGCGACCGGTGTGTCGCGCGTCATTGTACCGGCGGCCGGGGCGGGGTGGAGCCATGCAACCTACGCACCGCGCGGCGGCGACGGCATCGCGCAGATCGGCTTCACATCGGGCACCACCGGCACCGCGACCGCGGTCGCGCTGACGCACGCCAACTTGGCGAACACGCAGGGCCGGCTGATCGCGGCGCAGGGACTCGACCGCGACGTCCGCGAATATCTCGGCGTGCCGCCGGGCTATTCGTTCGGGCTGGGGCGGGTGCGTGCGGTGGCGGGTGTCGGCGGGCAGTTGTTCGTGCCGGCGCATGGTTTCGACCCGCATGAATTCGGCCAGATGCTGCAGACCGGCGCGGTCAACGCACTGTCGGCGGTGCCGACGTTGCTGCGCGTGCTGCTCGCCAACCGCGACCAGCTGGGCGATGCGGGGGCGCGGTTGCGCTGGCTCGAAATCGGCAGCCAGGCGATGACGCGCGCCGAGAAGGAAGCCGTCAAGGCGCTGTTCCCCAATGCGCGTATCGTCCAGCACTACGGGCTGACGCAGGCGTCGCGCACCACCTTCCTCGATTTGCACGCCGCCGACGGCGCGCAGCTCGACAGCGTCGGGCGGGCGGTGGCGCCGGTCGAACTGCGTATCGACGGCGACGGCGAACTGCATGTGCGCGGGCCGCATGTTGCGGCGTCGCGCTTGGTCGCGGGCGCGCTGCAACCGCTGACCGATGCCGATGGCTGGCTGGCGACCGGCGACCTCGCACGGCTCGACGACGGCTGGCTGGTGTATGAGGGCCGCCGCGACGACCAGATCAACTGCGGCGGCATCAAACTGCAACCCGACGCCATCGAAGCCGGCATCACCGCCGCGCTGGGTGCGGTGCCGGTCGGTGTCGCGCGGCTGAACGACGCGTTGCGCGGCGACGGCATATTGGTCGCGGCCGAACGCGGCGCCGGGGTCGATGTCGGCGCGCTGCGCGCGGCGGCCGACAAGGTCATCGCCGGGCTCGGCGTCCACGCCGGCACCGCGCTCGACGTGACGCTGGTCGATACGCTGCCGCGCACCGAAACCGGCAAGCTGCGCCGCGCTGCGCTGGCGGCCGCACACGTGCCGCACAGCAACGCCGACACGCCCGAAGCACGGCTGGTCAAGCTGTGGCAGCAGGGGCTCGGTGTCGAGGCGGTCGGCGTCAACGACAGCTTTTTCGACCTGGGCGGCGATCCGCTGGTCG
>CALMPZ010000360.1 GCA_937871645.1 uncultured Polymorphobacter sp. | reverse complement strand
TGTTGACCGCCGCTCGCGGCGGGGCTGCTCGCCGTCGCCTCCCGGGTCTGTTTCAACCACGCGGCCGACCGCCGCGGCGCGCCGGCCGCACGCCAGATCTGGCAGGCCCGCGCCGCCCGCGCCGCCGCCGCCGCCATTGCCCAGGCCCAGGCCCGCACGGCGCAGCGCGAGGCGGCATTGGTCGCCGCGTCCGAACGTGCGCGCCGCTATGCCGACGCCCGCCACCCCATTGCCCAAGAGGTCATCCGCTATGTCCAAAGCCCCGCTGCTGCCGCTGCTTGCCCTGATGCTGTCGGCGTGCACATCGGGCAGGCCAGCATCGACGCCGCCAATGCCGCTGTCGCCGCCGCCCGCTGAAAGCCTGATTGCCTGTGCGCCACTGCCGCGGATGTTCGCGACCGCGGGCGAGGCGGTGGCGTGGGTCAGCAACGTGACCGCGCTCTATGTCGATTGCGACGCACGGCGACGGGTGGCAGTCGAGGCTTGGCCACGCTGAATTTTCTGATTTGGGGGAAACTGGTCGGAGCGACAGGATTCGAACCTGCGACCCTTAGACCCCCAGTCTAATGCGCTACCAGGCTGCGCCACGCTCCGACCGGCGTGTGCCTTAGGCCGCGCCGCCGCCGAGTGCAAGCACGGGCGTCATAAAAATCGCAGCGCCGCGTCCGAAATCAGGCTTCGAGCCCGTGGTCCTTGAGCATGTAGTACAGTGTCGGGCGGCTGATGCCGAGCAGCTTGGCGGTCAGCGAGATATTGCCTTCGCACCGCGCGATGGCCTGCTCGATGGCGCGGCGCTCGGCGATTTCGCGCACGCGCTTGAGGTTGAGCGAGGTGCTTTCCTCGTCGCCGCTGCCGAGATCGAGGTCGTCGGGGGTCAGCCGGTTGCCTTCGGCCATGATGACGGCGCGCTTGATGCGGTTTTCGAGTTCGCGGACATTGCCCGGCCACGGCCAGTCAGCGATTTTCGCCAGTGCGGCGGGCGTGAAGCCCTTGATCTGCCGGCGGTGCTCGCGCGCGAACTTGCTGAGGAAGTGGTGCGCGAGCAATTCGGCGTCGCCCTGGCGTTCGGACAGCGACGGGATGCGCACGACGATTTCGGCGAGGCGGTAATAGAGATCTTCACGGAATCCGCCCGACACAATCATCGCTTCGAGGTTCTGGTGCCTCGCGCAGATGATGCGGGCATCGACCGGGATCGGCCGACGGCCGCCGATGCGTTCGATGACGCGTTCCTGCAGGAAGCGCAGCAGCTTGACCTGCAGCGGCAGCGGAATGTCGCCGACTTCATCAAGAAACAGCGTGCCGCCTTCGGCGCGCTCGATTTTGCCCTCCATCGACTTGACGGCGCCGGTGAACGCGCCCTTTTCGTAACCGAACAGTTCCGATTCGAGCAAAGTTTCGGGGATTGCCGCGCAGTTGATGGCGATGAACGGGCCATGCAAGCGCAGCGAATTGTCGTGCAGCCCCTTGGCGAGCAGCTCCTTGCCGGTGCCGCTGGCGCCGAGCAGCATCACCGAGACATCGGCGCTGGCGACGCGCTCGATCATCCGCGCGACCTTGAGCATTTCGGGCGCGCCGGTGATGATGCCGCCGACGACGCCCTCGCCGGTCGCCGCACGTTGCAATCGGCGGTTCTCCTCCTCAAGCGCGTGGACATGCATCGCGCGGCGGACGATGTGGCCGAGTTCGTCGATATCGACGGGCTTCTGATAGAAATCGAACGCGCCCTTGGCGATGGCGCCGAGCGCGCTTTCGCGGGCCCCATGGCCCGACGCGACAATGACCTTGGTATTGGGCCGCAGTGCCATGATTTCCTCGAGCGTCGCAAACCCCTCGCTGGTGCCGTCAGGGTCGGGCGGCAGGCCAAGGTCGAGTGTCACCACTGCCGGTTCGATCGCGTGCAGCGCTGCAATCGCCGATTCGCGGTCGCCGGCAATCGTCACGTCATAGTCTTCGTACGCCCAGCGCAACTGGCGCTGCAGCCCCTCGTCATCTTCGACGACGAGCAGTTTCGGACGCGGGTTGGCCTCGCTCACGAGGCTATTCTCCCGACTGCGTGATGGATCGGCAATCGCACGGTAAATACAGTCCCTTCACCCGGTGTGCTGGCGACGTCAAGTTGCCCGCCCATGTTGCGCACGATTGTCCGTGCTTCATAGGCCCCAATACCGAAACCACCGGGCTTGGTCGAATGAAACGGCCGGAACAAATCATTGCGCAGGAACGCCGGCGTCATGCCGACACCCTGATCGGCAACGGCAATCGCCACTTCATCGGCGCCGCTCGCCACGCTGACGGTGACCGCAGTCGCATCGACGCTGGCGTCTATGGCATTCTGGATCAGATGCGCGAACATCTGTTCTAGCTGGGCGCCGTCGCCGGAAACCTCGACCGGCTTGCCCGACGACGTCAGTGCAAGCTGCGGATAGCCGGGCTTTTTCGACGCAACCACATCGGCAACGAGCTTGTCGACATCGAGCACGGTGACGCCGTCGCCCTTGCTGATTTCGCGCTGCGACAGCCGCGCCAGCAGATCGTTCATCTTGCCGACCGAGCTTTGCAGTGTCGCCACCATATCGGCGCGGAACGCCGGATTGTCGGCATGGCGCTCGGCGTTGCGCGCCACCAGCGACAATTGGCTCACCAGATTCTTGAGGTCGTGCATAATGAATGCGAAGCGCCGGTTGAACTCCTCGAACTTGCCGGCTTCGTCGAGCGCCTCCTGGCTTGCCGCTTCGGCGATATAGCTAGCAGCCTGACGCCCCAGCGTACGCAACAGGTCGAAGTCTTCCCAGTTGAGGCCGCGCGCGACAAGCGTGCGCTCGATCACCAGAAAGCCTTCGAGGCGCTCAAGGTGGGTGAGCGGGATGACCAGCCAGGCGCGCGCGTCGGTCGCGGCCCAGGACGGCAACCGCACCGCGCCATAGTCGCCGCTGCCGGCGCGCAGTTCGTCAAGGTCGATGATGCGCTGGCGGTTTGCCAGGAACCCGGCCAATGCGCCGTCGGCGGACACCGGGGCAGCGGCGAAACCGTCGAACCGCCAGGTCGCCGCCACGGCATAATTGCCGTCGCTGTCCAGCGTGAACAGCACCCCGCCCGGCGAATCGACAACGGTGCAGACGCCGCGAATGACGCGTTCGGACAGGCTGCCGAGCCCGGCACCGGCACCCGAAACCGTCGCGATGAAGCGCAACCATTCTTGCCGGTAGTCATATTTGTAGGTGAAGAAGTTCTTGGCAATCAGCACCCGCAGCCAGGCCCGGAAGCGCGGCGACACCAGCACCACGACCGCCAGCAGCACCATCGCGAACAGGAAGGTGATTTGCAGCAACCGGCCCCAGTCGCCACCGACGAGGCGCAGCCCGTAGGCGGCCGTCGCCATGACGATCAGATAAACGCCGATCATGCTGAACGACAGAAGGATGACAGCGAGTGGAACACGACTTGTCGCGACACATGGACGCGCGCCGCCCAGTTCTGGTTCGACGATACCAGCAGCAGCGGCACCACGATCACGTCGACCGCACCGCGGATGTTGTACAAGTCGACCGACGGGTTACCGAACAGGAAAATCAGCGTGTAGTAGTTGAGATCATAGGCAAACACGCCCGCCAGGCCGATGCACAGCAGCCGCACTTCGCCCTGGCTTTCAGGGTCGGCGTTGACGAATAGATTGTGCAGCATCACCAGTCCGGCGATCGCCATCGCCATGCGGCTGATGACCAGCGTCGAGGCGAGCAGCGGCTGGTTCGCCAGCGGCACCACGCCGAGCGCCCAGACAAGATCGAGCAGCAACTGCAGCGCCACGACAAAGCCGAGCAGGCTGGCAATCAGGAACGTCGAGCGCCGCCGCTCGTCGAGCCGCCAGCTGCGCCGCAACACCGCCAGCAGGAAGGCGATCCACGCTGCCGAGCGCAATGTCTCGGCCGGCGACGCCCACAGCTGCCAGGCACCGCCGTAGCTTTCGGCCAGCACGACGACCAGTGCCCAGACCATCGTGACCAGCGCGGCGGCAATCAACCACAGGCTGGTGCCGCTTTGCGAGCGCCGCGTCAGCAGAACCGCAGCCAAGGCACCGAATCCGAGCGCAGCGACTGCGTGACTGAACAGTCCGACGTCGGTCAACACGGTGGCTTTGTCCTCCCCCTGCGCATGGAACCGTGGCTTGCACCGCCGGTTCGGGCTTACTTCGCCAAACGGCGACTTCCGCTTGGCGCAGGTGTCGCATTCAAGTAGGCGCTGCGTCAATCAACGGAGACGGTATGACCCAAAAGCGTATCTGGCCTGTGCTGTTGTCGGGCGGTGTCGGCGCGCGGCTGTGGCCGGTGTCGCGTGCGGCCATGCCCAAGCAGCTGATCAGCCTGACCGAAGCGGCGACGATGCTGCAGGCGACTGCCGCGCGCTGTGCCGACGGGGCGCGCTACCATCCGCCGCTGGTGGTCGCCAGCGCGGCACATGCCGCAACCATTGGCGACCAGCTCGCCGGCATCGGCGCGGCGCCAGGCGCGCTGATCCTCGAGCCCGTCGCGCGCAATACCGCGCCCGCGATCGCGCTCGCGGCGCTGGAGGTGCTGCGGCAGGATCCGGCGGGGCTGATGCTGGTGATGCCGTCCGACCACCATATCGCCCGCCCCGAAGTCTTGCAGGCCGCGGTCGCCACCGCATTGCCGCTCGCCGAGGCCGGCTGGCTGGTGACCTTCGGCATCACGCCCGACCATCCGGCGACGGGCTATGGCTATATCGAAATCGGTGACGTGCTCGCGGTCGGGGTCAACAAGGTCGTCAAATTCGTCGAAAAGCCCGACGTGACGACCGCGACGCGCTGGCTCGTCGAAGGCCGCCATGCGTGGAACGGCGGCATCTTCCTGATGCGCGCCGATGTATTGCTCGAAGAACTGGCGCAGCACGCGCCGGCGATGCGCGACGCCTGCCAGCGCGCCTTTGCCGCAGCCCGGCGCGACGGCACCACGATCACCCCCGATGCAGCGATTTTTGCCGGCTGTCCTGCCGACTCCATCGACTATGCCGTTTTCGAACGCGCCGAACGCGTCGCCGTTGTGCCGGTGGCGATGGGCTGGTCGGATATCGGGTCATGGGACGCGCTGCGCGACCTCGGCCCCGCCGACGGCGACGGCAACGTCAGCAGCGGCAACGTCATCGCCGTCGATACGCAGCGCTGCCTGCTGCGCAGCGACGGGCCGATTCTGGCGACCATCGGCGTGCACGACCTGGTCATCGTCGCGACCGCTGATGCGGTGCTGGTCAGCGCCGCCGGCCAGACGCAGGGCGTGCGCAAGATTGTCGACCGGCTGGCGGGCGACGCCGCGCTGGTGCATCCGCGTGTCGAGAGCTTCGCCGGCGGCGCCCTGCGCCGGCTGACCGAAGGCGACGGCGTGCGGGTGTACGAGATTGCCATCGACGCCGGTGCCAGCTGGAAAGCGCCGGCGGCGCGCGTCACCGTCATTGCCGGTGCGGCCGAAGTGGCGGGCAAGCGGCTCGCCAGCGCCGACACCGTAGCGGGCGATATCATCGTGTCGGCAAGCGGTGCGCGGCTGCTCATCGTGGAGAGCGTGGTCAAGGGCGCGGTTTGAATCGCATTGCACATAATAAGCAATGTATATTATATATGCGGCATGCAAGATGACCCGCTCGGATTCCTGATTGGCGATTGTTCGCGGCTGCTGCGAAAGCGCTTCGATGCCAGCGCGCGGGCGCTCGGCGTCAGCCGGGCGCAGTGGCAGGTGCTCGTCGCGCTGTCGCGGCAGGAAGGCACCAACCAGGCCGGGCTTGCCGAATATCTCGAAGTCGAGACGATCACGCTGTGCCGCATGGTCGACCGGCTGCAGGAGGCCGGGCTCGTCGAACGCCGCGCCGACCCGGCCGACCGTCGCGCCTGGAAACTCTATCTGACCGAGCCGGCAGGGCCGCTGCTCGACCAGCTGCGCCAAATCGGCGGGGCCCTGGTCGAGGAAGCGCTCAACGGCATCTCGCTGCCGCTGCGCGAGTCGCTTTACGATGGCCTCGCGGCGCTGCGGAACAATCTTTCGGCGCGTGGCCCGGCCACCCTGCCCGACGCACCGCAGCAGGAGCGGGCATGATGCACGACCGGATCGACCCCGCGCAACTGACCGCCCGCCGCAGCCTGTGGGACCGCGTCCGCACGCCGCTGCTGATGGTCGGGCTGCCGTTGCTGCTGCTGGCCGGCGGCATCGCGCTGTTGCTGCTCGGCGCCAACGAGGTTTCGACCGACAATGCCTATGTCCG
>CALMPZ010000359.1 GCA_937871645.1 uncultured Polymorphobacter sp. | reverse complement strand
GAGGGACCCGCCCACCTGTTAGCGCGTCCCTCGACTTCGCTCGGGATGAGCGGGGCTTCCAATTTTGGCATCCGCCTCCGCACCTGCAAACGCGGCGCGACCGCGCTCGAATTTGCGCTGATCGCCCCGCCGTTGCTGATGCTGCTGATCGGCACGATGGATGTCGGGCGACTGTTGTGGACGCGCGCGGCGCTGCACGATGCAGTAGCACGCGCGGCGCGGTGCGCTGCGGTGACGCCCGACATATGCGGCAATCCGGACGAAATCGGTGCATTTGCGCGCACATCGGCGACCAAATCGGCGCTTGGCGACGCCCAATTCACGCTGCAGCACGGCTTTTGCGGTGTCCAGGTGCGTGCCCGGCTCGGCTACCATGCGCTGGTGCCGTTCTTCGGCTGGCTGGCGCCTGAGCTGGAGGCAACAGCATGCGTGCCGTGATGCGCGAGGCTTTGCACGACCGGCGCGGCGCCACCGCGGTCTTCACCGCGCTGATGATGACGACGATGCTCGGCTTTGTCGGGCTCGGGGTTGATGCCGGGTTGTGGCTGCAACTGCGTGCCGCGACGCAAGGCATCGCCGACAATGCCGCGACCGCCGCCGCGATGAGCGGCGGCGATGCGCGGGCGGAGGCGCTGGCGATGGCCGCCGCGCACGGGTTGATCGACGGCGAAAACGGCGTGACGGTCACCGGCGGCTGGCGCAAGGCCGGCAAGGGCGGCGACGCGGTGTTCGATGTCACCATCACCCGGCCGACGCCGCTGCTGTTCGCGCGCGCCTTCATCAGCCAGACCTCTGGGTTGCAGGTGAGCGCCAGCGCCGCGCCCGACCCGGCGTGCGCGGACAAGCCCGACAAGGGCGAGAAGGATAAGGGCGAGAAGGCCGAAAAGCCCGACAAGCGTGACGATGCGGAAAAGACTGATTGTGTCGCGCAGCTGGTCGGGTAGCGGCTCCCTATTTAGATATATCTAAATGACAAACCGCCTTTACCCCCTGCACCCGTAAAGACTGACCACATTCGCGGCGCGCTACTGCCCCATGACCTGGATGATCGCCGGGCCAATCAGCACGATAAACAACGGCGGCAGCACGAAAATAATCATCGGAATGGTCAGCACCGCCGGCAGCCGCGCCGCCTTGGCCTCCGCCGCCATCATGCGCGCCGAACGGAATTCGGTCGCCAGAATCCGCAGCGATTGCGCCAGTGGCGTGCCATAACGTTCGGTCTGCGCCAGGATGTTGACCATGCCGCGCACCGACGCCAGCGGCACCCGCGCCGCCCAGTTCGCCAGCGCATCGCCGCGCCGTGGCAGGAACCCCAGTTCGACCGCGGTCAGCGCCAGCTCGTCGGCGATTTCGGGGGCACCGGGTGCCATCTCGCGCGCCACGCGGCGCATTGCGGCATCCAGGCTCAACCCGGCCTCGGCGCAGATGACGAACAGGTCGAGCGCATCGGGCAGCGCCATCTGCAGCTTGATCCGGCGCTTTGCCGCAGCATTCTGGACGAACAGCGTCGGCACCCGGCTGGCGACGACAACCAGCAACGCCGCGACCGCCAGCGCACTCGCCGCAGCGACGCCGGCCTGCCGCAGCACCAGCCACCCCGCCACCCCGACAACCACGGGCAGCACCAGCCGCGCCACCAGCAGCAGCACCAGCGCATCAGCGCCG
>CALMPZ010000358.1 GCA_937871645.1 uncultured Polymorphobacter sp. | reverse complement strand
TGCTGTACGTATAGGTACTTGTCTGCAGGCCCCAGCGTCCCCAGCTTTCGAGTTCGGTCTGGGTCTGGACGCCGGTCGTCAGCACCAGTTTCATGTCGCCCGAATCCGCCTTGACCAGGCCTTTGCTGGCCAGCGACTGCTCGATGCTCGCAACGATTTCCTGCTGGATGACAGGATTGCTGCTGGGGGAGATCTGGACCCATTGGTAGGTCTTGTACGCACCGAAATTGACGCCGGGGGCGGTGTTCGAAGAGATCGTCGGACCCGCAACTGCGCCCGTTGCAACGAACAGGCTCAACATGGCGCTCAGCGCGAGAAAGCGGGTGCGGTTCATAGGTTGGCCCTTCAGCAACAGACCGCCAATGCGCGGCTGCACGACTATATCGCAGTGAAACCTGTATTTGAAGTCGTGACTGACCGCGGGAACCATTGAGCCAATGAGCGTGGTCTGGATGATTGAAGCTCAGACTGAACCGGCCGGCTCTGCGGCGCACAGCTGACGTTTGGCCAAACGCCAATAATGGAGTCGTTCGCTGGCCGGTAGCTAAAGCCCACTCCCGACCCCTCCCTTGCAGGGAGGGGAGCAGAAAGTTGGGCAGCGCCAATCAACCGGGTGCAGGCCTCAGGCCTGCCCGCCGGAGGCCCTTAAACCCCTCAATAAGCCCGCGTCGGCTTGCTGAAAATCTTCTGCACCAAAGGTTCGAAGCTTTCGAGGCTGTCGGCTTTGAAGTCGGGGTCGAAGGCGGGGGCGTCCCAGCGGTCGACGAGCTTTTCGGCGGTGGCGAACCAGGGTTCGTCCTTGAAGCGGTCGCGGGCGTTGCCTTCCTTGCCGAGGAATTCGTAATAGTAGCGGCCCTGGAAATCCTGGTGCCATTTGATCGTGTGGTAGAGGTCGTCCGACACGTAGGG
Organism: uncultured Polymorphobacter sp.; assembly: GCA_937871645.1. GTDB lineage: Bacteria > Pseudomonadota > Alphaproteobacteria > Sphingomonadales > Sphingomonadaceae > Polymorphobacter_A. Next base: position 5,304 of record CALMPZ010000358.1, on the reverse strand, counting down.
CTTGAGGATTTCGGCGGCGATGGCGCCGTGGTTGGGGATGCTCATCAGCTTGCCGATGTCGTGGCAAAGCGCGGCGACGATTTCCTCGTCGGTGGCGCCGTCCTGGCGGGCGAGCGTCGCGGTCATCAGGCTGTGCGCGAGCTGGTTGGCACCGAAGCCGACTTCGATGGCCTCCAGCCGGCGCAGCGAGTCCATGATCTGCGTGGCGGCAGTGGTTTTCTGGTGCTTGGCGTGTTCCTGCGCGATGTGGCTCCAGTCTTCCTGGGTGCCTTCAAGCATGGTGGTGAACATCAGTGGTTCCCTTCGGCGGCATAGATTTCACGATATTGCTTGCGCAGTGCGACCTTGTCGATCTTGGCGCTGCCCAGACGCGGAAGCTGTTCTTTTGACAGCCAGATCTTCGCCGGCACCTTGAACGCGGCGAGGTCGCGCTTGACGAATTCGAGCAGCGACTCGATCTCGAGCGTCTCGCCGGGCTTGGGGTAGACGACGGCGCCGACGAGTTCGCCCATGCGTTCGTCGGGCAGGCCGAAGACGCTGGCTTCGGCCACCGCCGGATGGTTGTAGATCGCCGCTTCGACTTCGACGCAGCTGATGTTTTCGCCGCCGCGGATGATGATGTCCTTCTTGCGGTCGACGATGAACAGATAGCCTTCGTCATCGAGGGTGCCGATGTCGCCGGTGAGGAACCAGCCGCTGGCCATGAACGCGGCGGCGGTGGCGGTCGGGTTGTTCCAGTAGCCGCGGACGTTGGCGACCGAGCGGATGGCGACTTCGCCCCGTTCGCCGGTCGGCATCGGCTTCATGTCATCGTCAAAGATGCCGATTTCGACGAGCGGCTTCGACGCGCGGCCAGTCGAGTTGGGCTTGCGGCGGTAGCCGTCGCGCAAATTGCCGGCGCCGACGCCGTTGGTTTCGGTGAGGCCGTAGCCGAGCGCCGGGCGCGCATTGGGGAACGCCGTCGCCAGTCGTTCGACATGTTCGGGCGGGCGCGGCGCGCCGCCGCCGGCGATGTCCATCAGGCTCGACAGGTCGTATTTGTCATGGTCGGGGTGCTGCATGAGTTCGAGGCTCATCGTCGGCACGCCGACGAAGTAGCTGGCGCGCTCCTTTTCGATCAGCCGCAGCGCATCGCCGGCGTCCCATTTGTGCATGATGACCAGCTTGCGGCCGATGGCGATCGACACCAGCATGACCGGCACCGAACCGGTGATGTGGAACAGCGGCACGTTGAGCAGCATGACCTGCTGTTCGGGCAGCGTCACGCCGGCAGCCTGGCTCATCTGCAGCATCGCCAACCCGGCCACCAGATAGTTGAGCGCGCCGGTCACCACCGAGCGCTGCGTCGCGACGGCGCCCTTGGGGTTGCCCGTCGAGCCGCTGGTGTACATGATCGTCGCATCGTCTTCGGGGCCGATCGGCGGCAGATACCATGGCGTCTTGGGGGCGACTTCAAGTTCGTCCTCAAGGCGCACGCGGCCGAGTTCGTCGGCGACGGCCTTGCTGGTCCGCACCGTCAGCACCTTGACGGGGTTGCCCGCCAGCCGCCGCGCGCGTTCTTCATCGGCGATGACCAGCCGCGTGCCCGAGTCGGCGATGCCGTAGGCGAGTTCCTCGGCGGTCCACCAGGCGTTGATCGGCACGACCACCGCACCGAGGATGCAGCCGGCGACGAACGCCGACACCCATTCGGGATAATTGCGCATGGCCACCGCGACGCGGTCGCCCTTGGCGATGCCGTGGCGGTGCTGGAGCACGGCGGCGATGTGGACGGCTTGCGCATAGACTTGCGCGAAGGTCATGCGTTCATCGCGGTAGACCAGGAATTCCTTGTCGCCCTGCGCCATGAAGAACACCGCCAGATAGTCGCGCAGGCTGTCGGGCGCCGCCTTGAACGTCGGATAGTCGGCGCCGCGCACTTTCGCCGTGACCAGTTCGAACTGGCCGCCGGGCGCGGTCAGCGCCGCAATGGTTTTGTCGAGCAGGACGTCGGCTTCGAAGGCCATTTCAGTACCCCATCATTTTGGCGAGGCGGTCGCCGTTGAACGCGATGTCGCCGAAGGTTTCGCGCGCCGCACGCGCGCGCTTCATGTAGAGGCCGATGTCGAATTCATCGGTCATGCCGATGCCGCCGTGGAGCTGGACGCCCTCGTTGGTGGCGAGCTTGGCGACCTCGCCGCCCTTGGCCTTGGCCAGCGACGCGAAGATGCTGGCGCGGTCATCGCCTTCGTCGAGCGCCTGCAACGCGCGCAGCGTGACGGAGCGGGCCAGTTCGACTTCGCAGAACAGGTGTGCGGCGCGGTGCTGGAGCGCCTGGAAAGTGCCGATCTTGACGCCGAACTGGTCGCGGGTCTTGAGGTAATCGACGGTGGTTTCAAAGCTCTGCGCGCTGACGCCGAGCATTTCGGCCGCCAGACACGCCCGCCCGGCATCGAGCGCGCGTTCGAGGATGGCCCAGCCGCTGCCGACGCCGCCCAGCACATCGGCGCCGTCGACCTGCACGTCGTTCAAGACGACCTTGGCAGCGTTGCGGCTGTCGACCATCGACTGGCGCGCGATGCTGACGCCGGCAGCCTTGGGGTCGACGAGGAACAAAGTGATGCCGTCGGTATCGCCGTCGGCGCCCGCGGTGCGCGCCGCGACGATCAGCTTGTCGGCGACATGGCCGTCGAGCACGAAGCTCTTTGTGCCGTTCAACTTGAAGCCGTTGCCCGATGCGGCCGCAGTGGTCGCGACATGGTTGGGCGTGTGGCGCGACTTTTCATCGCTGGCGAGCGCCATCAGCAGGTCGCCGCTAGCGATTTTGGGCAGGTAGTTGGCCTTTTGCTCGTCGGTGCCGCCGACCAGCAGCGCAGTGGCGGCCAGAATCGCCGTCGAGAGCATGGGGGACAGCGACAGGTTGCGGCCGATGGCTTCCTGGATCAGCCCGGCGCCGACATAGCCGAAGCCCGAGCCGCCATGGCCTTCGGGCACCAGCACGCCGGCAAAGCCCATCTCGGCCATCTTCTTCCACAGCGCGCGGTCGAAGCCGGTGGCGTCCTTGCTGTCGCGCAGCTTGCGGAACGCCGTGGTCGGCGCCTCCGCCTTGAAGAAACCTTCCGCAGAGTCGCGGATCATCGCCTGATCTTCGTTGAGTACCAATGCCACGTTCAAAAACTCCCGATCTTCTGCTCCCCTCCCGGAACGGGAGGGGCTGGGGGTGGGGGAAAGCTTCGCGCGCTCTGCCAGTCACCAACCCCGATATTGAAACAAGAACCCACCCCCGGCCCCTCCCGTTCCGGGAGGGGGGAAGGAAGGTGCCCTACGCGCCCGGCAATTCCAGCACGCGCTTGGCGATGATGTTGAGGTTGATCTCCGACGTGCCGCCTTCGATCGAATTGGCGCGGCTGCGCAACCAGCTGCGCGACAGATCGCCGTCGCCCTGATTGTCGCCGTCCCACAGCAGCCCGTCGCTGCCGCCGATCGACATCAGCAGCTCCATGCGCTGCTTGTTGAGCTCGGTGCCATAATATTTGAGCATCGACGACAGCGCGCCCACACCTTGTCCGGCCTTGGCGGTGTCCTTGACGCGCTCCATCGTCAGCGCGAACGCCCAGGCGTCGATTTCGTGGCGGATGATGTCGGTGCGCAGCGCGGCGTCAGCAATCGTGCCGTTTTCGAGGCCGATCTTGCGCGCCGCGACCTGCGCCATCGTCTCGCGTGCATCGCCGGTGTCCATCGCGCCGATCATCTCGCGCTCGTGCGTCAGCAGATATTTGGCGATGTCCCAGCCCTTGCCGGACACGCCGACGAGGTTTTCCTTGGGCACCTTCACATTGTCGAAGAACGTCTGGCAGAACGGCGAGGCGCCCGAAATCAGCTTGATCGGTGCAGTGCTGACGCCCGGCGACGCCATGTCGAACAGCAGGAAGCTGATGCCAAGGTGTTTCGCCACTGTAGGGTCGGTGCGGACGAGACAGAAAATCCAGTCGGCCTTGTCGGCGTAGCTCGTCCAGACCTTCTGGCCGTTGACGAGGTAATGGTCGCCCTTGTCTTCGGCCGAGGTGCGCAAAGATGCGAGATCCGAACCCGAGCCCGGCTCCGAATAGCCCTGGCACCAGCGGATTTCGCCGCGGGCAATCTGCGGCAGGTAGTGCTTCTTCTGTTCCTCGCTGCCGAACTTGAGCAGCGCCGGCCCGAGCATCCAGATGCCGAACGAATTGAGCGGCGAGCGCGCCTTGATGCGGCGCAGCTCGCTCGACAGCACCTTGGCTTCTTCCTTGCTCAGCCCGCCGCCGCCATAGGCCTTGGGCCATTCGGGCACCGTCCAGCCCTTGGCGCCCATGCGGTCCATCCAGTCCTTCTGGGCCTGCGAGGTGAATTTGAAGTTGCGGCCGCCCCAGCAGGTTTCGTCTTCGCTGGTAACGGCCAAGCGCATTTCGGCGGGGCAATTCGCCTCCAGCCAGGCGCGCGTTTCGCTGCGGAATTGTTCAAGTGCGTCGGACACGCGGGATCTCCCAAGGTCAAGTTGAAGCCATGTGGCAATTGTGTTCTGCCTTGGGGCGACTATGGTGCGGCCATCGCCTGCGGGCAAAGGGAAAAATGCCACACATGCTCGAATTCATGCGCGTTGCGCTCGACTATACCGCGCTGGGGCTGTCGCCAGTGGCGCTCGAGGCCGGGCCGGTGGTGCTGCGCTGGTACAGCCTCGCCTATATCGCCGGCATCCTGTTTTCATGGTGGTACCTGATCCGCATGATCGTGCGTGGCGACGCGCCGTATACCAAGCCGCAGGTCGACGACTTCATCACCTGGGCGACGCTCGGCGTCATCCTCGGCGGCCGCATCGCCTATGTATTGTTCTACGACCTGCCGAAGTTCGCCGCCGATCCGCTGTCGATCTTCTATCTGTGGGAAGGCGGCATGAGCTTCCACGGCGGCACCGCGGGCGTCATCATCGCGGTGATGCTCTATGCGAACAGCCAGAAAATCAGCAAACTGCGGCTGCTCGACTATGTCGCCGTCACCGCGCCCGTCGGGCTGTTCTTCGGGCGCCTCGCCAACTTCGTCAACGGCGAGCTGTGGGGCCGCGTCACCACCGTGTCCTGGGGCATGACCTTCCCCGGAGCCGGCCTGCTGCCGCGCCACCCGAGCCAGCGTTACGAAGCCGTCCTCGAAGGGCTGCTGCTGTTCATCATCCTCAGCCTGATGTTCTGGAAAACCCGCGCGCGGCTGTATCCGGGGCTGCTCGCCGGGGTATTCGGCATCGGCTACGGCGCGATGCGGCTGATCGTCGAGCTGTTCCGCGAACCCGATGCGCAGCTT
>CALMPZ010000357.1 GCA_937871645.1 uncultured Polymorphobacter sp. | reverse complement strand
CAGCGCCAGCTGCGCATCGGCTACAACAATGCCGCGCGGCTGATCGAGCAGATGGAAAAGGACGGCTATGTCGGTGCCGCCGACCATGTCGGGCGCCGTGAAGTGCTCATCGACGGCAGCGGGGAGCGGATGTGATGCCTTTGGAACAAATCTTCAGCATCGCCAGTGGCGTTGCCATGCTCGGCTGGCTGCTACTGGTGCTGGCGCCGCTCAACCGCAAATGGCTGGTGCGTGGTGCGCGCATTGTTGTGGCTGTTCTGTGCGGCGGTTATGCCAGCCTGCTCGCGCATTCATTGATCGCCGGGCCAGGCGCACCGGCGGGGGCGGGGTTCGGCAGCCTTGAAGGTGTATCGCTGCTGTTTTCAGCGCGCGGCGCGTTGCTGGCGGGCTGGGTGCATTATCTGGCGTTCGATCTGTTCGTCGGCAGCTGGGAAGTCGAAAACGCGCCGCAGCACGGCATCGCGCACTGGCTGGTGCTGCCGTGCCTGTTCCTGACGCTGATGGCGGGGCCGGTCGGGCTGCTGCTCTACCTGTTGCTGCGCGCCACCATCGGCAAACCGGCGCGCGTCTAGCCCAGCACGCCACGCCGGCGCATTGTCACCGCATAAACCAGCAGCAACGCCGCGACCGCGACGATGCCGGCGGCAAAACCGGCGCTGCCGCCCGGCGCAGGGTAAATCAACGCGACCAGCAGCATCCCCGCCGCCCCCGCCAGCGACAGTGCGAGCAACGGAACTGCAGTACCACGATGCAGCAGCAACAACAGGCTGCCGGCCAATCCCGCCCAGGTTGCAATGCCCCAGACCGCGAACGTCCATGCCGGCAGCGAATAAATATGGTCCTTCACCGCCTGCGCGACGTTTTCCATATAGGGTTCATACTGGGTTGCGGTGGCGGTGAAATCGACCGCCGCCATGCCGTTCCACAGCGCCGCAGTGACGCCGACGAGCCACAAATGCCATGGTGTCCGGACTGTCATCGCTCCCTCCCCAGGTCATGCGACGAACAATACGCCTTTCAGCCGCGCAGAAACAGCCCGATGGTCAGCCCGATGCCGATGACCACGACACCGACCTTGAGCACCATCACCGGTACCCGCTTCAAGGCATGTGCGCCGAGGTAGCCGCCGATCATCGAACCGCTGCCGATCGCCAGCGCATAGCCCCAGGCCACAGCGCCCGAGAACACGAACACCAGTGTCGCGGTGAAGTTCGACAGTGACACCAGCACGTTCTTGGTGCCGGCGGCATTGCGCACCGGCATGCGCGCCAGCGTCAGCGCCGCCAGCGTCATGATGCCGGCACCGCCGCCGAAAAAGCCGCTGTAAATCGCAATCACGGCCTGGATCAGCCCTGACACCCAGGCTGGCGGCGGCACGCTTTGCGCGTGCGGCTTGGGGCCGAAACTGCTCCACGCGAACAGCCCGGTGGCACCGAGCACCAGCCACGGCACCATCGCGGCAAACACCTTCGACGGCGTCTGCAGCAGCAGGAAGGCGCCGGCGACGCCGCCGATCAGCGTGATGATCGCCATCGCCTTGAACGACAGTCGTTCGGCATCGGCCACCAGCGACCGGCCCGCATAGCCCGTGGTCACCTGCCCGGGAAACAGCGCCACCGTCGAGGTGATATTCGCCAGCCGCGGGTCGAGTCCGGCAAAGATCAGCGCCGGCAACGTGACGAACGAGCCGCCACCCGCCAGCGCATTCTGCACGCCGGCCCACAGCCCGGCGCCGAACAGCAACAGGAACGTCAGCGCCACGCTATTGTGCCGAAATGCCGCCGTCGATGAACAGCCCGTGCCCGGTGACGAACTTCGCCTCGTCGGACACAAGGTACACCGCGCCCCAGGCGATATCGTCGGGCTCGCCGACGCGGCCGAGCGGCACTTGCCGGCCAAGCTTGGCCAGCCCCTCCTCGCGGCCCATCGCGCCGGTCAGATTGTCGAGGATCGGCGTGTCGACGAACACCGGATGAATCGAGTTGCAGTTGATGTTGTAGCGGCGCTTGGCGCAGTGCAGCGCGACCGACTTGGTCAGGTGGCGGACGCCGGCCTTCGCCGAGTTGTACGCCGCCATGTTGTGGCCGGCGATGACGCCGGCGATCGAGCTTATGTTGAGGATCGAGCCGTGCTGGTTGTCGCGCGCGCAAGTGGCAGCCATCAGCGGCAACGCCAGCTTGCAGCCGTAGAACACGCTGTCGAGATCGATGCGATGCACCTTGTGCCAGGTTTCGAAGCTGGTTTCCTCGACCGTGCCGCCGTCGCCGACGCCGGCATTGTTGACGAGGATATGCAGCCCGCCGAAGGTTTCTTCGGCATAGGCCAGCGCGGCTTCCCACTGCGCCGGATCGGTGACGTCATGGCCGAACGACGCGGCGTTGGCGCCAAGCTCGGCGGCTTTGGCAGCGGCGCCGACGGCATTGATGTCGGTGAGCAATACCCGCGCGCCCTCGGCGATGAACTTCGTCGACATGGCGGCGCCCAGCCCCGATGCCGCCCCGGTTACCAGAATGATCTTGCCTGCCAGTCGTGCCACTGTCGCTCTCCGCCAAGTTTGTTTGCTTGGCGACCATGGCCATCGTGGCGACCAGAGGCAAGTCGGTTCAAGTGATGCGGGACTGCAACACTGCCGTTTACGTCAACCGCCGCGACAATGCCGACGCCTTGCCCGTCTGCCAGTGTTAACGTAATCGTTGCCGCAACCGCCAGCGGTAGCGCTGGTGGCGAAGTCCTAGGGGAGAAGATCATGAAGCGTATTCTTTTGACGTCTGTGTGTCTGCTTGCCATGCCGGGTGTGGCATTGGCGCAATCGACTGCTGGCGACGCACCTGCCACCAACTCGTCGCGGCCGACCGATGCGCAGGACGCACTGACGCCCGATTCCACCGGCAACTACCAGGGCGACATCATCATCACCGCCACCAAGCGCAGCCAGACGCTGAGCGAAGTGCCGATCGCCGTGTCGGCTGTCACCGGCGACCAGCTGCGCAATTCGGGCGCGGTCGATATCCGCGCGCTCAACCAGCTCTCGCCGTCGCTGCTGGTGTCGTCGGCTTCGGCCGAAACCTCGGGCGCCGCGCGTATCCGCGGTATCGGCACCGTCGGTGAAAACCCCGGCCTCGAAAGCTCGGTCGCCACCTTCATCGACGGCGTCTACCGGTCGCGCACCGGCGTCGGCCTGTCCGAACTCGGCGGTGTCGAGCGCATCGAAGTGCTTCGCGGTCCGCAGGGCACGCTGTTCGGCCGCAACGCGTCGGCCGGTCTGATCAGCATCACCACGCTGCGCCCCAAGTTCGATATCGGCGGCTACGCCAGCGCCAGCTACGGCAACTATAACGCCATCCGCCTTGAAGGCGGCGTCACCGGTGGCATCACCGACAAGGTCGCCGCGCGCCTCGACGGTGTATACTTCAAGCGCGACGGCTTCATCGAAAACGTCATCGACGGCCGCGACGTCAACAACCGCGACCGCTGGCTGCTGCGCGGCAAGGTGCTGGTCGAACCCAATGACGATGTCAGCATCCTGCTGATCGGCGACTATAGCAGCCGGTCGGAAGAATGCTGCGCTTCGGACTATAGCCCGGCGCAAACCGCAACGCGCGATGCCCAGGGCAATCTGCAGATCAGCGGCACCAACAGCGTCATCAACCTGCTGCGCAGCCCGGCGCTCGGCGGTATCATCACCGATACGCCCTATTCGCGTAAGACCTCGATCACCCCGGGCCGCACCTATAATTCCGACGTCACCGACTGGGGCTTTTCGGGCCAGATCGACTGGAGCTTCGGCGAGGTCAACATGACCTCGATCACCGCCTATCGCGACTGGAAGCTGACGCGCGGCCAGGACAGCGACTTCAACAACGTCGATATCCTGTACCGCACCGCGGCGACCAACGAGTTCAAGACCTTCAGCCAGGAACTGCGCTTCCAGGGCGAGGCCTTCGAGGGCAAGCTCAACTGGCTGGTCGGCGGCTA
>CALMPZ010000356.1 GCA_937871645.1 uncultured Polymorphobacter sp. | reverse complement strand
GTCGCTGCTGATGCGGATCAGCGCCAACCCGTTCCACGGCTATATGATCGAACGGATTGCCGCCGACATGGTACCTGCGCCGCAATAACGCAGGGCAGGGCCGCATTGACCGACAAAGGCGGCTTGCTCCGCATCTGAAGTGCGCCTATATCGGCGACATCTTCACATCGTCATCGGTTGGAAGGTCGGTCCGGAACGCTCCGGCCCGCCGCCTTTTTGGTATTTTCGGAGTTCGTTTGACTGATATTGCTGCCTTGTCCGCGCTGATTGCGCCGATTGCGACCCAGTTGGGGTTTGAACTCGTGCGCGTCCAGCTCAACGGCTCGAAGGCGGCGATGACGTTGCAGGTGATGGCCGAAGACCCCGCGACTGGCCAGATGACGCTGGCGCAATGCGCGACACTCAGCCGCGCGATTTCGGAAATGCTCGACGTCGAAGACCCGATTGAAAGCGAATATGCGCTTGAGGTGTCGTCGCCGGGCATTGACCGGCCGCTGACGCGCCCGACCGACTTTGCCAAATGGGTCGGTCACGAAGTCCGGCTCAAGTTGGAGCCCGAAGTCGACGGCCGCAAGCGCCTGCACGGCACCATTACCGGTATCGACGCGGCGCAGAATGTCAGCTTCGACATGCCGACCATCGGTGCGGTCACCGTGCCTTATGCCGCCATCAGCGGCGCCAAGCTGGAGCTCACCAACAAGCTGATCAACGCGACCCGCCCGCTCGACGCCGGCGACGCCGACGAAATCATCGAAAGCGACGAAAGTGTCGCCAACGACAACGATCTGACTGACCCAGATTCGAACGACGAGGACTAGTACAATGGCCCAGCCTGCAACTTCGACTGTCACTGCCAACCGCGCCGAGCTCATCGCGATTGCCGATGCGGTGGCGCGCGAGAAGTCGATCGACCGGATGATCGTCATCGAGGCGATGGAGGAAGCCATTCAGCGCGCCGCGCGCGCCCGTTACGGTTCGGAAAACGACATTCGCGCCAAGCTCGACCCCAAGTCGGGCGACTTGCGCTTGTGGCGCGTGCTCGAAGTCGTCGAGGCGCCCGAGGACTTCTTCAAGCAGGTCAGCGAGAAGGACGCGCTCAAGCTGCAGTCGGACGCCAAGCTCGGCGACTTCATCGTCGATCCGCTGCCGCCGATCGAATTCGGCCGCATTGCCGCCCAGGCTGCCAAGCAGGTCATCGTCCAGAAGGTCCGCGATGCCGAACGCGACCGCCAGTATGAAGAATATAAGGACCGCGTGAACGAGATCATCACCGGCGTCGTCAAGCGTGCCGAATTCGGGCATGTGGTGGTCGATCTCGGCAAGGCCGAAGGCGTCATCCGCCGCGACCAGCAGATCCCGCGCGAAATGCTGCGCGTCGGTGACCGCGTGCGCTCGCTGATCCTGTCGGTGCGCCGCGAACCGCGCGGCCCGCAGATCTTCCTCAGCCGTGCAGCCGGCGAGTTCATGAAGAAGCTGTTCGCGCAGGAAGTCCCCGAAATCTATGACGGCGTCATTGAGATCAAGGCCGTCGCGCGCGACCCCGGCAGCCGCGCCAAGATCGGCGTGATCAGCCGCGATTCGTCAATCGACCCCGTCGGCGCCTGCGTCGGCATGAAGGGCAGCCGCGTCCAGGCTGTCGTCCAGGAACTCCAGGGCGAAAAGATCGACATCATCCCGTGGTCGCCCGACGTCGCGACGTTCGTCGTCAACGCGCTGCAGCCCGCCGAAGTCGCCAAGGTGGTGATGGACGAGGAAGACAACCGCATCGACGTCGTGGTTCCCGATGACCAGCTTTCGCTCGCCATCGGTCGCCGCGGTCAGAACGTCCGCCTCGCGTCGCAGCTGACCGGTCGCCAGATCGACATCATGACCGAAGCCGACGAAAGCGAGCGTCGCCAGAAGGAATTCACCGAGAAGTCGGCGATGTTCGAAAGCGAACTCGATGTCGACGAAACGCTGGCGCAGCTGCTGGTGGCCGAAGGCTTCAGCGAGCTTGAAGAAGTCGCCTACGTCGAGACCGCCGAACTGGCGAACATCGAAGGGTTTGACGAGGATCTTGCGGCAGAGTTGCAGAACCGCGCCACCGAAGCGCTCGAACGCCGCGAAACCGCAGCGCGCGATGCACGTCGTGCGCTGGGTGTCGAAGATGCGCTCGCCGAAATCGAGGGGCTGACCGAAGCGATGCTCGTCGTGCTCGGCGGCAAGGGCATCAAGACGCTCGACGACCTCGGCGACCTCGCGACCGACGAACTCGTGGCGAAGCGCGACGGGCTTCTGAAGGACTTCGGCCTGTCGGACGAAGACGGCAACAACATCATCATGGCGGCGCGCAAGCACTGGTTCGAAGATGAGGCAGGGGAGGACGCTAACGCGGATGCCCCACAATGACCCGCTAGTAAGTCCCGACATCGATCCGGAGACGATCGCGCCCGTGGCCAAGGGCGCCATGCGCAAGTGCATCCTCAGCGGATCGCGCGGCGAGCGTGGTGCATTGATCCGGCTGGCGCTCGACGCTGACGGCAATGTTGCGCCCGACCTTGGCGCGCGTTCCCCGGGGCGCGGTGCCTGGGTGTCGCCCGACCGTCCGCTGATTGAAACCGCACTCGCCAAGGGCAAGCTGCGCGGGCTGCTGATGCGCGCCTTCAAGACCAGCGCGGTGCAGCTGCCCGACAATCTCGCCGACCAGATCGCCGACGGGCTGGCGCGCCGCGCGCTCGACCGCTTGGGCCTCGAAAACAAGGCCGGCAACCTCGTCTGGGGTGCCGACCGCATCGGCGATGCGCTGGCGGTTGGCCGCGTCCGGCTGCTGCTCCACGCCGGCGATGCGGCGCCCGACGGCATCTCCAAACTTGAGTCCAAGCGTCGCGGTTCGCCGCGCGAGGTGCTGTCGATGGTGTTGCCGGTGCCGCGCGCGCAATTGTCGATGGCTTTGGGACGCGAAAATGTAGTACACGCCGCCGTCTGCGATGCTGCCGCCTGCGCCCGAGTGGCAGCGGCAGTGGAACGGTGGCGCGCCTTTTCGGGTTTTGTGTCCGAAGAGGGTTTATCGGAAGACGCCGCCGCCCATAGGGGCACGTAACGACGAAACGGTGGCGGATATCCCGTTGCCGGACACTGAAGGTATCAAGGTTCTAAATGAGCGACGACAACAAACCCAAACTCGGCATGCGCGCCCCGCTCGGTCTCAACAAGACGGTTGAAATCGGCAAGGTCAAGCAGAGCTTCAGCCACGGCCGCACCAAATCGGTGGTGGTCGAGGTCAAGCAGAAGCGCGTCCTGCGGCGCCCCGGCGATCCGATGCCCGCCGAGGCCGAAGTCGAGGTTGCAGCCCCGGTTGCGGCACCTGTTGTTGCGCCGGCGCCGGCGCCGCTGCCTGAACCCGCTCCGGCGCGTGAAGTGCCGCCGCCGGTGATGTTCACGCCGGTCGAACGCGTCGTGCCCAAGCCCGCCGCGCCCGCGCCGGCCCCCGAACCTGCGCCCGAACCAGTTGCCCCGGTTGAGGTGGCACCTGTCGAAGTCGCGCC
>CALMPZ010000355.1 GCA_937871645.1 uncultured Polymorphobacter sp. | reverse complement strand
CCACCGTCGCCTATCCCGACACCTTGGTCGGCACCGACAGCCACACGACGATGGTCAACGGCATGGGCGTGCTCGGCTGGGGCGTCGGCGGCATCGAAGCCGAAGCTGCGATGCTCGGCCAGCCCGCCACCATGATCATCCCCGAAGTCGTCGGCTTCAAGCTGTCGGGCGCGATGGCCGAAGGCATCACCGCGACCGACCTCGTGCTGACCGTCACGCAGATGCTGCGCAAGAAGGGCGTCGTCGGGCGCTTCGTCGAGTTCTACGGCCCCGGCCTCGATGCGCTGAGCCTCGCCGACCGCGCCACCATCGCCAACATGGCGCCGGAGTATGGCGCGACCTGCGGCTTCTTCCCCGTCGATGCCGCGACGATCGAGTATCTCAAGCTGACCGGTCGCGATGACGACCGCGTGGCGCTGGTCGAAGCCTATTGCAAGGCACAGGGCATGTGGCGCGATGCGAGCACCCCCGATCCGGTGTTCACCGACACGCTCGACCTCGACCTCGGGACGGTGCTGCCGTCGCTCGCCGGCCCGCGCCGCCCGCAGGACAAGGTGCTGCTCGCCGACGCCGCCGCGGCGTTCGAAGCCGAACTCACCGGTGGCTACAAGCAGACGCCGGCGACCGACCTGCGCGCGCCGGTCGCGGGTGCCGACTACAACCTCGGCAACGGCGACGTCGTCATCGCCGCGATCACCAGCTGCACCAACACCTCGAACCCCGCGGTGCTGATCGCCGCCGGCCTGGTGGCGCGCAAGGCGCATGCGCTCGGGCTGACGCGCAAGCCCTGGGTCAAGACCAGCCTGGCGCCGGGCTCGAAGGTCGTCACCGATTATTTCGAAAAGTCGGGCCTGCAGGCCGACCTCGACGCCATCGGCTTCAACCTCGTCGGCTATGGCTGCACCACCTGCATCGGCAACTCGGGCCCGCTGCCCTTGCCGATTTCGGAAACCATCAACACCAACGACCTCGTCGCGGTGTCGGTGTTGTCGGGCAACCGCAACTTCGAAGGCCGCGTGTCGCCCGACGTGCGCGCCAATTATCTCGCCTCGCCGCCGCTGGTCGTCGCCTATGCAATTGCCGGCTCGATGCGCACCAACATCGCCACCGCACCGCTGGCGCAGACGCCCGATGGCCGCGACGTCTACCTGAAGGACATCTGGCCGACGAACAAGGAAGTCGCCGACCTGATGCTGTCGAGCGTCACCGCCGGCATGTTCCGCGGCCGCTACGCCAACGTCTTCGAAGGCGATGCTCACTGGCAGGCGATCCGCGTTTCGGGCGGCGCCACCTACAAGTGGAACCCGGTGTCGACCTACGTGCAGAACCCGCCGTACTTCGACGGCATGACGATGACCGCGTCGGGTGTGAACGACATTCGCGGCGCGCGGCCGCTCGCCATCTTCGGCGACTCGATCACCACCGACCACATCTCGCCCGCCGGCAACATCAAGGTCGCTTCGCCCGCCGGCACCTACCTCGCCGAGCGCCAGGTCGCGACTGCGGAGTTCAACAGCTACGGCGCACGCCGCGGCAACCATGAAGTGATGATGCGCGGCACATTCGCCAACATCCGCATCAAGAACGAAATGGTCCCCGGCGTCGAAGGCGGCGTGACGAAATATATCCCGACCGGCGAACAGCTGGCCATTTTCGATGCGGCCGAAAAGTACCGCGAAGACGGCACCGCACTGGTGGTCATCGCCGGCAAGGAATACGGCACCGGCAGCTCGCGCGACTGGGCGGCAAAGGGCACGACCTTGCTCGGCGTCAAGGCGGTCATCGCCGAAAGCTTCGAGCGCATCCACCGTTCGAACCTGGTGGGCATGGGCGTGCTGCCGCTGCAATTCGCTGACGGCACCGACCGCAAGACCATCGGGCTCGACGGCACCGAGACGTTCGACATCACCGGCATGGCCGACCTGAAGCCGCGCCAGACGGTGACGGTCAACTTCACCCGCGCCGACGGCACGACCGGCAGCTTCGAAACGCGCTGCCGCATCGATACCGAAACCGAGCTCGACTACTTCTACGCGGGCGGCATTTTGCCCTATGTGCTGCGCAAACTCGCAGCCTGAACCGATATTGGCGCCGTGCCCGCCGGGGCGGCGCCAAGCCATTGGGAGAGCATACCACGCCGCGTGATTCGGCAAAATTGACACAGCCCGAACAATGCGGTTGCCAACAGCGCCGAAATAGGATTTTCTCCAGTCAGGCCGCATGCGTGCGGACAGGGCATTACAGGGGAACTTTCATGCAACCGAAGTATCTGCTGGCGCTTGCGTCGGCGCTGTTGTCGTCCACGGCGGCGTTTGCCGCGCAAACACCAATCCAGTTCAACCTGATCGACACTGGCGGCGTCGGCCCCGGCACGCAGGCCGCACTGGGTTTCCAGGCGGCCGCCAACTACTGGTCGAGCGTGCTGACCACGTCGCAGCCGATCACCATCAACATCAACGTCGGCTATGCGCCGCTCGGGCCGGGCATTCTCGGCTCGACGGGAAGTTCGCGTTCGATCCAGGCGGCAATCAACGTCAAGAACCGCATTGTCGCTCGCCAGTCATCGTCGCTCGACACCAGCCTGATGATGCCGACATTTCACGACGGCGCCTATGGCGCCGGC
Organism: uncultured Polymorphobacter sp.; assembly: GCA_937871645.1. GTDB lineage: Bacteria > Pseudomonadota > Alphaproteobacteria > Sphingomonadales > Sphingomonadaceae > Polymorphobacter_A. The sequence continues at coordinate 793 of CALMPZ010000355.1, read as the reverse complement.
ACGGCGCTCAACATGTATACGCCGGGCTATACCGGCGTTGATGTCAACGGCGATCCCTATGGCATCGACAATGCGACCAAGGTCTACGACACCGATGGTCAGTACAATGCCACCTTCATCGCGGTGAACGTCGCCAACGCCCGTGCGCTGGGCTACACCTTCGCCCCGACGCAGATTGATGCCAGCATCACTTTCAGCTCCGACTTCGGCTGGGACTTCAACCCGCGCAACGGCATCAGCGCCGGTCGCTATGACTTCCAGGCCGTCGCCATCCACGAAATTGGCCATGCGCTCGGCTTCGTCAGCGGCGTCGATGACTATGACTACCTCGGCACCGGCGGCCCGGCAGCCGACGCCGATTGCGGCGGCTTTGCGTGCAAGGACTATCCGGCGCAGGGCGACTGGTGGGGCACAACGCTCGACCTGTTCCGCTATTCGGCCGCCGATACGCTCGACTGGACAACCAACACGCCGAGCTATTTCTCGGCCGACGGCGGTGCGTCAGCGTATCAGAACGGCAATTTCTCGACCGGCAGCTTCAACGGTGACGGCTGGCAGGCATCACACTGGAAGGCCCCGCAGCTGCCCAGCGGCCAGTTCAGCTGCGCCCTGCCGAAGCTCGGCATCGAGAACCCATATATCTGCAGCGGCCGCGTCGGCATCGTGACCGGGCGACCATCCGAAGGCTTCAAGATGTTGTTGGTTGACAGCATCAAGATGCGCGCCTCGGCCTGAGCCTCGGCAGACAACGGCAGGTGCACCGCCATCTGGTCACCATCGAAGTCGGCGTTGA
>CALMPZ010000354.1 GCA_937871645.1 uncultured Polymorphobacter sp. | reverse complement strand
ATATCCAATGGGTGCAGGGGTCACCCCTGCCCGCCGGAGGCCCTTTCTCGCGCTACCCTTATTTGCCGGTAAAGCGCGCCGGCCGACGTTCGAGGAACGCTGCGACGCCTTCCTTGTGGTCGGCCGATTTGAAGCAGGCGCTCATTGCCGCGACATGTTCGGCCATGTGTTCGGCGACATCGCGTTCGAGGCCTTTCCACACCAGTTGCTTGATGCGGCGCAGCGACATCGGCGAGCCGGTGAGATAGCGCTCGGCCTCGGTGCGTGCTGCGGCGGCGAGCTCTTCGGGGGCGACGATACAGTGGGCATAGCCGAAGGTCAGTGCTTCATCGGCTTCGAGGAATTCGGTCGAATAGAGCAGCCGCAGCGCGCGGGAAGGCCCGATGATGCGCGGTAGCAGCCAGCTGCCGGCGCCGGTGTCGGGGACCAGCCCGCGCTGCGCGAAGTTCCAGGCAAAGCGCGTGCGCGGCGTGATGAATCGGACGTCGCACTGGCTCGAGAACTCGGCGCCCATGCCGACCGCATAGCCGTCGATCGCGCCGATGACCGGCACCGGGCATTGCACCAGCGGCCACCATTTGCCGACTTCGTGCTCGCCGCCGCGGACGCCGCGCGTTTCGCCCGGCACCGTCGCCAGATCGGCAAGGTCGGTGCCGGCGCAGAAGCTGCCGCCGCTGCCCGTGACGATCAGCACGCGGACGCGCTCGTCATCGGCGATGGCGGCGACTTTGGCGGTGAATTCCATCAGCATCGCATAGGTCATCGCGCCGCGCTTTTCGGGGCGGTCGATGGTCAGCGTGGCGATGCCGTCGCTGTCGAGTTCATAGCGGATGTGGTGTGCGGTCATGCTTGAATCCCCAAGGTTGTTTGGGGTCACTTCGCATTGTTCAGCAGGGTGCTGTCAAGCGCCTCAGCACCAGCTCGCCTGGTCGGGATCGGGAGCGCGCAGCAATTCCTCGATATTGGCTTCGAGGATGCGGTACCCGATGTTGCCGAACAGCTTCTGGCGGCCGTCGTTGAGGATGAACGTCGGGCTGCCCTGCACGCCGAGCGCGTCGGCGTCCTTGTAGTCGCTAGCCAGCGCCGCGTGTGCGGCGCCCGATGCGAGTGCCGCGTCGATGACGGCAAGGTCGACGCCGGCACCCGCCAGCAGGTCGCGCTGCACACCGGCATCGGCGATGTCGCGCGCGTCGACGAAGAATGCGTGGCGCAGCGCCAGCGCCGCGGCGTCGGTCACTGCCGCGTCCCACGCGCCGCCGGTAGCGCCGAGCTCAACCGCCTTGAGCATCAGATGTGGCGACAGCGACGACGCCGGACGCACGCTGCGCCAGATTTCGGGGTTGACGGTGAGTTCGGGAAAGCCTTGCGCCGCGTGCAGCAGGTGCGCGTTGAAGCCGTCATAGCTGCCCTTGTCACCCCATTGCGCCGGGATCTTGCGCGCCGTGTCGCCGAACACCGAGCAGTAGCGCGGCACGAAGACCACGCGGTCACCGAAATTGGCGCGGACCTCGTCGATGCGCGGCTGCGCGAACCATGCCCAGATGCACAGCAGGTCGGAGAAGTAGGTGATTTCGATACGCTTCATGACGCGGCCCGGATGTGGTGGCGGATGGGTGTCATAGACCCCATTCGCGCCGCCGCGTCATCTCCGTAAATCCCCTCAGCCCGGCTGGTACCAGATCGGCGAGCTCCACGCGCGTTCCTGGATGCTGACCGGCAGTTTGCCCGGGATCGGTACGCCGAGCTTGGCTGCAGCAATCGTGCTCCAGCGCGGCGTCGGGATTTCGAGGACGCGGGCATAGTAGAAGGCGCGCACCTTGGGGTCGAATTCGGGGTCGGTCCAGGTGCTGGCGAGCGACGCGCTGCCGATGCTGTTGGCGTATTTGCCGGTCTTCAGATCGACGGTGTTGCCGACCGCGGGCAGCTTGCCGGCGGCGTCGGGTTGGCGCGCGCCGCTCCAGGCGACGTCATAGATTTTCTCATGCTGCGCGCCCTTGGCATCGACCCAGCCCTTGACGATCTGGACGCGGTCGAGATTGCCGCTTTTGGGGTCCTTGAGCGCGGTGACCATGAACGTCGGCGCCTTTCCACTCCCCTTGAGGTCGCTGCCCATCGGCACGCCGCGCTTGTAGCCGCGCTGGACGAAATCGCTGGCGGTGACATCGCCCGGCGCAAAGTCCCAGCCGCCGAAGAAGCGCACCTTGATCATCGTGCCCGAGGTGCCGAAGGTCTCCTTGCGCTGCATCGCGTCGTAGATCGCGCCACGCGTGTTCTTTTCGGCCCAGACACCGGCAAGCCCGCCCGAACTGAACTCGCGGATCTGCTGGATCTGGGCTTCGGGCATGCCCTTGACGCCGTTCAAGGCGAAGCGCGGGTCGTTCTCGTGCGCGAACTTGCCGGTGTTGTTGAATTCCTCGTTGGTACCGGCGGCGTTGTGCGTGTCACTGTCGCCGATGAGGCCGTATTTGAACGGGTTGCCGTTGCCCGCCGCGTCCTGCGCCAGACCATCGAGCAAGGCTTGCCGCACGAAGCTGCCGCGGTGTTTTGTCGGGCGCTGCGAATCCGCCGACAGTGTGTAGTTCCACTGTTCGAAACCGGCGAATTCGTCGTTCGGCGACAGCGTCGGCCAGGTCTCCGACGTGCCCTTGACCTGCGAGAGTTCGTACAGCGGCTCGTTCTTGGCGCGCGTCGCGTTATACGCGGCGTCGATCGGCTTGCCGTCGAACTTGGTCAGCTCGAACATCCGGCCGTCACTGGCGTTGCCGTTGTGCGGAATCGCGAACAGCGTCGCGCCGTTGTCGCGCTGCTTGGCCATCCACGCCCACAGCGTTTCGGGGTCTTCCGATTCGAGCGACGACAGCACCAGATCGGGCAGATGCGCGGTATCGCGGAACATCACGACGCGGTGCAGGTTGCGCTTTTGCGGGTTCGACGTCCATTCGAAGCCGGCGAAGGTGGTGAACTTGCCGGGCTGGTAGTTGGCATCGGCAGCCTTGACGATTTCGGCCCACACCGACTTGGCCAGCACCGGGTCAGTGAACGCCGGATCGATCTTGCCGGCGCTCAGGTCGCGCAGGACTTCAGCAAATGCCTGCAGCGCGGTGTTGGTATCGGTCGAGGTGATGCGCGCCGCAATCGGCAGCTTGCTCAGCGGGCTGGCGGGGTTCGACATCTGGTTGAAGACGCCCATGAACTCGGCGTGTTCGGACACCATGTAGAAATCGAGCGGCGTGACGATCTGGATCTTGCCGCCGATGCCGCTGTTGGTGATCTCCTTGCCCTGCGCCCAGGCATAGGCGTCTTCGGGTTTGGTCTTGCTGCCGTTGGTCAGCGCGTCGAACGAGTAGCCGGTGTGGACGTGGACATTGCCGAAATAGGCGTTGCGGTCGGGGTTGGCGGGGAGCGCCGCCTCGGCCTCGTTCTCGCCGGCGATGGCGGTCGCAGCGACCTCGGTCTTGCCGGGTGTCTCGGCCTTTTTCGAACAGCTCGCGAGCGTCAAAATGCTGGCGCCGAGCAACAGTGCCGTCATTGCCGATTTCATCATCGCCATTGTCCTTGCATCCCCACAATGTTGAGCCAGCTTACCACGACCCCGACTTGCCAATTGTATTGCTATGGCCAATCTGTTGCGCTTGGATTCAGATTTTTGAACGGGTGCGCGCATGACCTTGCCAGCCGAAGCCGAAACGTTGCGGCGGTCACCGTGGCTCGCCGCGCAGCCGGCGGATTTCGCACAGGCGTTGCTCGACGCGGCGCAATGGCGCGAAATCGACATCGGGACCACGTTCAATATTGGCGGCGATGCCGCTGGCGGTATTTGGGGACTGGCGCGCGGCCAAGTCGACGTGGCGAGCGCCGTCAGTGCCCCTGATACGCCGCTGGGCGACATCTACCTGCCGGGGCAATGGGCGGGGATCGGGCCGATTTTCGGCCAGACGCGCGCGGGCGATTGCGTGGCGCGGCTGCCGTCGCTGATTGCCCAACTGCCGCAGGTGCGGTTGCTGGCGCTGCTCGAAGCGCACCCGGCATGGTGGCAATGTATCGGTGCGCTCGCGGTGGCGCTGACGTTCCGTTACGGCGGCGCAGCCGGTGACCTGCTGATCCGCGACCCGCGGCGCCGCGTCGTTGCGGTGCTGCTGCGTCTCGGCAACTGCCGTTGGAATGACCCTGAAGCGCCGGTGAGCATCGTCTTCACACAGGACCAGATCGCCGCTGCCGCCAATCTGTCACGGCATCCGGCGGGCGCGATACTGCGCGACCTCGAAGCCTGCGGGCTGTTGGCGATCGGCTACCGCAGCCTCACTATCCGCGATGCTGCGGCGCTGCGCGCGATTGCCGACGGCGGCTGAGGCTCAGGCCGGCGTATACCAGATCGGCGACGACACCGCGCGCTCCTGCAGCTTCATCGTCACTTCGGGCGCCATCTTCACCTTGAAGCGCTTGGCGTCATAGGCGGTCCAGCGCGGGGTCGGGATTTCGATGGCGCGGGCGTAGTAAAATGCGCGCTGGCGCGGGTCGAACCCGGGGTCGCGGAAGCTGCCGACGAGTTCGCTGGCGCCGATCGAGTTGCGGTAGCTGGCGTTGGCGACGTCGACGGTGTCGCCGACCGGCGGCAGCTTGCCGGCGACGGGCTTGCGCTTGGCCGGGCTGCTCCAGACGACGTCGAAAATGGCTTCGCGCGGCTTGCCATCGGCATCGAGCCAGCCCTTGATGACTTGCACGCGGTCGAGGTTGGCGCCGCGCGGGTCCTTCATCGCCGCGACGAGGAAGGTCGGCACTGCGCCCGCGACCGGCTTGAGATCGCCGCCCATCGGCACGCCCTTGGCATAGCCCACTGCTACCAGCCGGTCGGCGCGCGCGTCGGCAGCGGCAAAGCCGTAGCCACCGAAGAAGCGCAAGGTGATGCGCGGGCCTGACGAGGCATAGGTTTCCTTGCGCTTCATCGCGTCCCAGATGGCGTCGCGGGTGTTCGCCGCCGCCCAGACGCCGGTGACGCCCTGCGCTGCCTGTGTCCAGCTGCGGCGGACATAGCCGCTGTCTTCCTTGCGGTGGACGGCGTTCCAGGTGCCGGCGGCGGGGGCGCCCTTGGCCCAATAGTTATTCTCTGCGACCGTGCTCAGCCCGGTGTGCGAGTCGGTGCCGCCAGCGGCGCCGAACTTGAACGGATTGGCGCCGACGCGGGCGCCGATGACCAGCCCGCGCTCCAGCCCGGCGCGCGCATACTCACCCGCCACCATGCCCGGCTGCTTGGCCGTGCCGGTAAGGTTGGCGGTGTCCCAGATTTCGAAATTGGCGAACTCGTCGGTCGGTGACAGCGACGGGTGCGCTTCGCTGGCGCCCTTGAACTGGAAATATTCGTACAGCGGTTCCCAGCGCGCGCGCATTTCGGCCCATTCGCGGGTGATCGGCTGGCCGCGATATTGCTGGTCCTCGAACATGCGGCCGTTCGACAGATTGCCGTTGTGCGGAATCGCCAGAATCTGCCCGCCGGTCTTTTCCTCATAACCCGCCATCCACTTCCACAACCCCGACGGGTTTTCGGTTTCGAAGGTGGTCAGCGGCCGCACCTGCCCGGCCTTGTCGGCGCCGTCGCGGAAAATCAGGTTGCGGTGGAGGTTGTCGCCGTTGCCGCCGTTCGACGTCCATTCATAGCCGATCAGCGCGGTGAAGCGGCCGGGCTCGTTGTAGTTGTCCATGATGGCGATCGATTTCGCCCAGGCCTGTTTCATCCACTTGGGGTCCATCATGATCTTGGGCAGCGTGCCGTCGGCCTGCGCCTTGATCGCCTCGAGCTGCGCCGCACGCGCCTGCGCGCCGCCGGCGGCGGTCATTGCGGCCCAGCGCTTCGCCGTCGGGTCGGCGAGCATTTCGGGGTTGCCGGCGCGCAGTTCGCTGGCGGTGCCATAACCGTCGCTGTGGTCGGTCACCGCCAGCCAGTCGAGCGGCACGTCGAGCTTGGCGTCCTGACCGCTGCTCGACTTGACGGTTTCGCCGCGCGCGAAGCGCACTGCATCTTCGGGCGTCAGCGTCGTGCCGCCGAGCGAGGCATCGCCCGACCAGCCGGTGTGGAGATGCTCGTCGCCCCACAGCACGCGCGTCGGATACTTGCGTTCGGCATCGGGCAGATAGGTGCCGCGCGCCAGCCCCGGCGCAGCACTGGTCGCCGCCACCGGTGCCGTCACCGGTGGCAGCCACAGCGCCGTCACCGCGGCAACGCTGACACCCGCCAGCAACACCATTCCAAACGAAACCCGCATGCTCAAACTCCCCCGGCGTGACGCTTGCTGCGTCGTTGCTGCAACGGTGAAGCCTGGTGCGCGACGGGTCAAGGTGGCGCCCGCATCGACGCTTTATCTATCGGCGGGGCTCGCCTAGAACAGGCACCGGCTCGGGGCTCGAAACCGTTACCGCCGGGAGATTTTCTTGAGTATCCGAACGATTCTGCGCGAGCCGCTGTTGCACTTCCTGCTGATCGGCCTCGGGCTGTTCGTGCTGTACGGGCAGGTCTCGCCCGGCGATTCCGGCAGCAAGCGCATTGTCGTCAGCCAGGCGCGCGTCGACGACATGGCGGCGCAGTACAAGGCGCTATGGGGCCGGCCGCCGTCCGCTACCGAATTGAGCGGACTGGTCGACGGCTTCGTGCGCGACGAGATCGTCTACCGCGAAGGCCTGTCGCTCGGGCTCGACAAGGATGACGCGGTCATCAAGCGCCGCGTCCGCCAGAAATATGATTTGATGGCCGAGGAAGAGACGGCGCGCACCACGCCGACCGATGCCGACCTGCAGGCTTGGCTCAAGGCACACCCGCAGGCGTTCGAGCGGCCGGCGGTTGTCAGCTTCGACCAGATTCATTTCGATCCGGCGGTCGCGACGCCCGAAAGCGTTGCCGCCGCGCAAGCCGAACTGGCGCGCGGTGCCGATCCGGCAAAACTCGGCCAGCCGTCGATGCTGCCCGACCATGTCAACGCCACCGCGCTCGACCTGGTGGCGCGCGACTTCGGCGAGGATTTCGCGCGGCAGGTGGCCGCAGCGCCGGTCGGCCGCTGGGTCGGGCCGTTCCAGTCGGGGATGGGGGTGCATCTGCTGCGCGTCGATGCGCGTGCCGCGCCGCAACTGCCGCCGCTCGCCGACATCCGCACCGAGGTGGCGCGCGAGTGGGAAAACGACCAACGCATCCGCGCCCGTGCCGATGCGCTGGCGCGACTGCGCAAGGATTATGACGTCGTCATCGAGGCCAAGCTGCCCGGAGCGACCAAGCCATGACGCGGTTGGCCAGGCTGCTGCTGTGGCTACTAGTCGTGCTGGCGGCGCCGCTAGCTGCCGACGAATTCCGCCCCGCCTATCTGCAGATCACCCAGACTGCACCTACGACCTATGACGTGCTGTGGAAGGTGCCGGCGCTCGACGAGAACACCACGCTCAAGGTCAAGCCGGTGTTCCCCGCGGGCACGACGGCGGCGACGCCCAAGCACACCAGCTTTGCCAATGGCATGGCGGTGCAGCGCTGGCGCATCGATGTGGCCGGCGGGCTCGAGGGCAAGACCATCGGCTTTCCCGACCTGCCCAATTCGCGCACCGACATCATTGTCCGGCTGGCGCGCGCTGACGGCAGCGTCCAGCTCGACCGCATCCTCGCGGTCGATCCGAACTTCACCGTCAAGGCCAGCCCCGGCGCGTTCGAGGTCGTGCAGACCTACACCATGCTCGGCATCGAGCACATTCTGATCGGCTTTGATCACCTGTGCTTCGTGCTGGCGCTGGTGATCATCGTGCGCGATACCATGCCCCTGCTGTACACGCTTCCCGTGTTCGCGCTGGCGCATTCGATCACGCTGGCGCTCGCCA
>CALMPZ010000353.1 GCA_937871645.1 uncultured Polymorphobacter sp. | reverse complement strand
TGCCACAGCCGCACATCGATAATCGCCGTGCGCCGCCCAAGGTGCAGCAGCGATGCATCGGCATTGAGCGGCACCAGCGGACAACCGCGCAGGAACTGAATGTTGAGCCCACTGGTCACCGCCATCGGCACGATGCCGACATGCGCGAGCACCACCGCATAAGCCGCAACATCGACCAACCCCATCTGCGTCGGCCCCGATATCAGCCCGCCGGGCCGCAATGTCCGCTCACTCGGCGCCAGCTGCAGCTGCGCGAAACCGGGCCGCAGCGCGACAATCGCGGCAATCTCGCCCGGCGTGCGGCCGGGGAAAGCCTCGACCAGAAAAGCGCCGAGTTCGGCGGCGTCGAGGCGGAGCGTGTCGAGCGATGGGCGTGATGGCATCTAACCGGCATAGCGGCAGCGTATTGAGGCGTCCAGAGAAGGGCCTCCGGCCTGCCCGCCGGAGGCCCTTCCCGAACCGACTTTTCCTCCGCTATGGTCACCCCCATGAAAGCCATATCCGCCGATAAGATCGATTCGCTCGCCGACTATGCCGAGGTCGAGCTGCCCATCCCTGAACCTGGCGCCGGCCAATTGCGCATTCGCATAGCGGCGGTGAGCATCGGCTATGTCGACGCGCTGCTGGCGCTCGGCCGCTATCAGGTCAAGCCGCCGCTGCCGCATGTGCCGGGCGCCGAGGTCGCGGGTGTTGTCGATGCGCTGGGTGAAGGCGTTACCGGCATTGCGGTGGGCGACCGGGTGATGGCGCTGGCGGGGCGGGGCTTTGCCGAGTTCGCGCTGGCGCCGGCGGCACTGACGCGGCGGCTGGGCGACGATACCGGCTTTGCTGCCGGCGCGGCGCTGCCGCTCAACTATCTGACCGCGCTGCACGGGCTGGTTGATCGCGGCGCGCTCAAGCCGGGCGACACACTGCTGGTCTTCGGTGCGGCGGGTGGTGTCGGCATGGCGGCGGTGCAGATCGGCAAGCTGCTCGGCGCGCGCGTCATTGCTGCGGCATCGACGCCGGAAAAGCGCGATTTCGCGCTGGCGCAGGGTGCCGATGCGGTCATCGATACCGCGGTCGAGGGCTGGCGCGACCGGCTCAAGGCGGTGCTCGACGGCAAGCCGCTCAATGTCATTTTCGATCCGGTGTGCGGGCCATTGTTTGAACCCGCGTTCCGCTCGCTAGGTTGGGGCGGGCGGCATCTGGTTGTCGGTTTCGTCGGCGGCCCGATCCCGGCGCTGCCGAGCAACCTGACTTTGATGAAGGGCGCCGGGCTGCTCGGCGTCGATGTCCGCCAGTTCATGCTGTTCGAGCGCGGCCGCGTCGCCGAGCACCTCGATACGCTCGCCGACTGGCTGGCGACGGGGCGCATCGATCCGCCGGTCGGCAAGACGTTCGGCTGGGCCGATTATGGTGCGGCGCTCGAGAACGCCTTTGGCGGTCAAGCGATCGGCAAGACCATCCTGACGGTGAGCTGAAGCTAGCCGCGCGGCGGCAGGTAACGCAGCGGATCGACCGCCGTGCGCCCGCGTCGAACCTCGAAATGCAGCTGTGGCGTATCGACCGACCCTGACGCACCGGCGCGCGCGATCGGCTCGCCGGCGCGGACTTTGGTGCCGAGGCTCACCAGCAGCGCTTCGTTGTGCGCATACGCCGTCACCCAGCCGCCGGGGTGCTTGATCAGCAGCAGATTGCCGAAGCCGGGAATCGCGCCGCCGGCATAGGCCACGGTACCGTCGGCCGCGGCGCGGACGGCGTTGCCCTTGGTGACCTTCAGGTTGATGCCGTCATTGTAGCGGCCGCCGGGCTTGGCGCCGAAGCTCGACAGGATCCGTCCGTCGACCGGCCAGACCAGCGCGATTGACGCGGCGGGGGCTTCGGCGGGCTTTCGCGGCGCGCTGGTTACCGGCTTTTCGGCGGGCGCCGAGCCGGTGATCAAGTCATCGATGTTGACGCTGAACGCCGCCGCGCGCTGCTCGACGGTCATGTTGGCCGTCGCGGCAGCCGCCGCCTTGGTCGACGGCAACATCAGCTTCTGCCCGACTTCGAGCGCATAAGGCGGCTTGAGCTTGTTCGCGGCAACGACCTTCGACCACGGCACGCCATAAGCCTGCGCGATGGCAATGCCGGTTTCGCCGCGCTTGACGGTGTGCAGCCGCCCGCCCGGCACAGCGACCGCATCGGGCACGACCTTTGCCGGCTTCCAAGCCGGTTTGGGCGCCGGTGCGGCAGGCGCTGGCTTGGGTGCGGGTGTCACCGCGGGCGGCGACTTGGGAGTCGTGCACGCGGCCAACGCGAGCGCAATCGACAACAGCAAGGGACGGCACCGGCGGTTCACCAGCGCACATTAGTCGCGAACCGCGCGCGAGGGAATCGCCTTGGCTGCAGCGGCAACACATAGCCGCCGAAATCCGGCCAAAATGTCGGAAAACTTTACAATCTGCTGACCCCCGCGCAAATCCTGGCGCCAATACTGCGAACATTATCAATATACTAACCACCATTTCCGCCGCTGGCATGACTCTTGCTT
>CALMPZ010000352.1 GCA_937871645.1 uncultured Polymorphobacter sp. | reverse complement strand
CGTCACCAGACCGGCGCGCTCGACGAGGCGCTGCTGGTCGCGGCGCACGGCCGCCGCGGCACCATCTTCCACAGCGCGCCCGATGAAGGCCTGTACGACGCGATGAACAAGGGCATCGCGGCAGCCACCGGCGACATTATCGGCTTCCTCAACGCCGACGACTATTTCTGCCGCAGCGATGCCGTCGCGCTCATCGCCGCCGCCGCTGCCACCAACCCCGACGCTGCCGCGGTGTCGGGCGCCGTCGCCATCGTCGATGCCACCCAGCCCGACCGCATCCGCCGCGCCTATGCACCGACCTTCGCACCATGGATGCTGCGCTTCGCGCACATGCCGCCGCACCCGGGCTTTTACGCGCGGCGCAGCGTCTTCGACCGCCTCGGCGGCTTCGACCCGGCGCTCGCCATCGGCGCCGACTTCGAATGGATGCTGCGCTTTTACCACGACGCCGGACTGCGCGCCGCGCCAATCACGCCGACGCTGGTGACGCTGCGCGACGGCGGCGTGTCGAACAGCGGGCTCGCCAGCCGCCGTACCATCAACAGCGAAGCGCTCGCCTCGCTGCGCCGCCACGGCATCGCCAGCGCGCCGCCGGTGATCTGGTCGAAATACCTGATCAAGGCGCTGCAATATGTCATCCCGCCGGTCGAGTGGCCGGCGCCGGCGGCGGTGCGCTGGCCGGCTTAAGGGCCTGCGGCGGGCAGGGGTGACCCCTGCACCCTTTTATTTTCTTTCGTCATATGGGTGCAGACCCCCCATTCTTGCACAAGAAATGGCCTGCCCGCCGGAGGCCTTTAGCCCTTCAACGTTGCAAAATACCGCATCACGTCGCTGCTCTCGACGACATCGGCGTATTTTGCCTGCAGGTCGAACAGATTCGCGGCTTGGACGGCGGGGTCGCGGTCGCCGCAGGCGTCGCGGACGATGAGCGGGATGAAGCCGTGGCATAGCGCATCGAGCGCGGTGGCGCGGACGCAGCCCGAGGTGGTGACGCCGGCGATGGCCAGCGTGTCGATGCCGCGTTGGTGGAGGCGGTCGGCGAGGTCGGTGCCGAAGAAGGCGCTGGGATAGTGTTTGGTGATGACGGTGTCGGTCGCGCGAGGGCTCAGGCGCGGGTCGAATTCGGCGAGCGGGTTGCCGGTATCGAAGCTGCCGAGGATGTGCGGGATTTTGCGGTAGAACAACCCGCCCTCGGCGCCGCCGGGGCTGTATTCGACGCGGCTGAAGATGACCGGCACGCCGGCTGCGTCGGCAGCGGCGCGCAGGGCGAGGGTGGTCTCGAATTCGGCCTCGACACCGGCGTAGAGCGGCGCGCCGGGTGTCAGATAGGCCATGCCGAAATCGACGATGAGCAGCGCCGGGTGCTGGCCGAAGCCGAGCGCGCCGCCGAAACCGGCAGCGGCATAATCGGCGTCGGTTGTGCGCTGGTCGCTCACCGCGCGCGGCTCAGATGACGCCGGCTGCGGTCAGCTCGGCGCGCTGGGCGCTGTCCATCCCGAGCAGTGCGCCGAAGATTTCCTCGTTGTGTGCGCCGAGATCGGGACCGGGCCAGCTGATTTCGCCGGGGGTTTGCGACAGCTTGGGGAAGACGCTCTGCATCCACAGATTGGCGAATTCGGGGTGCGCGACTTTCTGCAGCGCGTGGCGTGCAGCGAAGTGCGGGTCGGCCATCATGTCGGGCGCCTTGAAGATCTTGCCCGCGGGGACGCCGCCGGCTTCGAGCAGCGCCAGCAGGTCGTTCGCGGCGAAATTGATCGTCCATTTGCCGATCAGCGCATCGAGTTCGGCCTGGTGCTCGCCGCGCGCGACATGGCTGTTGTAGCGCGGGTCGCTGCCGAGCTCGGGCTTGCCCATGACCTCGGCCATGCGGCTCCACACCGAGTCCTGGTTGGCGCCGATGAGGATTTCGCCGTCGGCGCACGGATAGACGTTCGACGGCGCGATCTTTGGCAATACCGATCCGGTGCGTTCGCGGATGATGCCGGCTTCGGTGTATTCGGGGACGGTCGATTCCATCATCGCCAGCACGGCTTCGTAGATGGCGCTGTCCACGACCTGGCCTTCGCCGGTGTGGTGACGGTGGTTCAATGCCATCAGCGCGCCGAGGCAGGCGAAGGTCGCGGCGAGGCTGTCACCGATGCTGAGGCCCACGCGGCTCGGCGGGTTCGACGGGTCACCGGCCAAGTTGCGCATGCCGCCCATCGCCTCGCCGATCGAGCCATAGCCGGCGCGGGCGCTGTACGGGCCGGTCTGGCCGTAGCCCGAAACGCGGATCATGATCAGCGCGCGGTTCAAGGCATGCAACTGATCGAACCCGAGGTTCCATTTTTCGAGCGTGCCGGGGCGGAAGTTTTCGAGCAGGAAGTCGGATTTCAATGCGAGCTTGCGGACGATGTCCTGACCACGCTTGTCGCGCAGGTTGAGCGTGATGCATTTCTTGCCGCGCGCTAGAACCGGAAACCACACCGGCTTGCCGCGGCCCCAGGCGCGCATCGGGTCGCCGCCGCCCTTGCCGTTCACCGCCGGCGGCTCGATCTTGATGACTTCGGCGCCGTGGTCAGCCATCAGCTGGCCGCAGAACGGCCCGGCAATCAACTGCCCCATTTCAATCAGCCGCAGACCGGCCAGTGCGCCTTGTGTCATACTCTCTCCAACCGATTTCGACCCTATACAGCCCATGCCGGCTTTTGTATACAATTCAGCATCCGGAGACGTTGAAATGTCCACCTCAATTCAGATCGTCGAAGTAGGCGCGCGTGACGGCCTGCAAAACGAGCCAGATATTGTATCCACTTCGGACAAGTTGGCGCTGCTGGGCCGACTCATCGACGCCGGTGCCAAACGACTCGAAATCGCCAGCTTTGTCCACCCCGGCCGCGTCCCGCAGATGGCCGACGCCGAAGCCGTCATCGCCGGCATGCCCGATTTGCCCGGCGTTTCGTACATCGGCCTGTGCCTCAACAAGCGCGGCGTGCTGCGCGCGATTGCCTCACGTGACGGCGGCAAGCGCGGCGTTGACGAAGCCGGCTGCGTGATGGTCGCCTCCGACACTTTCGGGCAGAAGAACCAGGGCCAGACGATGGTCGAAGGCCTGCGCGAAAACGCCGAAATGCTGCGCCTCGCCAAGGCCGAGGGACTGGTCGCGCAAGTGACGATTTCGGCAGCGTTCGGCTGCCCGTTCGAAGGCCATGTGCCGGCGCAGACGGTGGTCGATATTGCCAAGCAACTCGCCGATTCCGGCCCCGCCGAAATCGCGCTGGCGGATACCATCGGCGTCGGCGTGCCGGCACAGGTCAGCGACCTGTTCGGCCGCGTCCGCGCTGTGCTGCCGCCCGAAATCCGGCTGCGCGCGCACTTCCACAACACCCGCAACACCGGCATCGCCAACGCCTGGGCCGCGTATCAGGCCGGCGTCGAAGTGCTCGATTCGAGCCTTGGCGGGCTCGGCGGCTGCCCGTTCGCGCCCAAGGCGACGGGCAATATCGCCACCGAGGACCTGGTGTTCATGCTCGATCGCAGCAACGTCGCCAGCGGCCTCGATCTCGAAAAGCTGATCGCGGTCAATCACTGGTTTGCCGACATCATGGGCCGGCCATTGCCATCAATGGTCGGCAAAGCCGGCGGCTTCAAAGCCGCTGCATAGTGCACAACAAAGGGGTCAAAACGGCATGAGTTATCGTTTGGGTGTCGATGTCGGCGGGACGTTCACCGATTTGCTGGTGATTGACGAGGCGACCGGCCGCACGTTCCGCGACAAGGTGCCGTCGACCCCGCACGACCCGTCCGAAGCCGTGGTCGCGGGCGCGCGCAAGCTGACCGAAAGCGCCGGCATCGCGCCCGGGTCGATCGAGCTGTTCCTGCACGGCACCACCGTCGCCACCAACGCCGTGCTCGAAGGCAAGTTCGCGCGCGTCGGGCTGGTGGTCACCGAAGGCTATCGCCACATGCTGCAGATCGCGCGCAGCCTGGTGCCCGGCGGGCTGGCGGCATGGATCGTCTGGCCCAAGCCCGAGCCGATGGCGCCACTGGAAGCCACCATCGAAGCCCCCGAACGCATCGGCGCCGACGGTGAAATCGTCCGCGCGCTCGACGAAGCCGAGTTGCGCCGCCGGCTGGAAACGCTGCGCCATGAAAAGGTCGAGGCGATTACCGTTTGCCTGATCAATTCATACGTCAGCGATGTCCACGAACGCCGCGTCGCCGAAATCTGCGCCGAAATGTTCCCCGACCTGCCGGTCAGCATTTCTGCCGACATCCTGCCCGAAATGCAGGAATACGAACGCGGGCTGACGACGGTGGCAAACAGCGCGGTGCGCCCGACGGTGTCGCGCTATGTCGCCAACCTCGAACGCGAACTGACCGCCTGGGGCACCCCCGCCAAGCTCAACCTGCTGCGTTCCGACGGCGGGCTGATGTCGGCCGAAAAGAGCCGCGCGGCGCCGGTCAACCTGCTGATGTCGGGCCCTGCCGGCGGTGTCGCGGGTGCGGTGTGGGTGGCGAAATCCGCCGGTTTCCCCAATGTGCTGACGCTCGACATGGGCGGCACCTCGACCGACGTGGCGCTCATCGAAAACTACACGCCGCGCTTGCGCCGTGAGACTTCGGTCGGCCATCTGACGGTGCGTGCCTCGTCGCTCGACGTGAAGACCGTCGGCGCTGGCGGCGGCTCGATCGCCTATGTCCCCGAATTGACCGGCGCGCTGCGCGTCGGGCCGCAGTCGGCGGGCGCAGTGCCGGGGCCGGCGGCGTACGGCAAGGGCGGCACCGAGCCGACCGTCACCGACGCCAATGTCGTGCTGGGCTATCTACCTGAGAACCTGCTCGGCGGGTCGTTCAAACTTGACCGCGCTGCCGCGCGCGCGGCGGTCAAGAAGGTCGCCGACGCGCTCGGGCTGGGCATCGAGGATGCGGCAGCAGGCATCATCGCCATCGTCAACGAAAACATGTTCGGTGCGCTGCGGCTGGTGTCGATCGCACAGGGCTATGACCCGCGCGATTTCGCACTGATGCCGTTCGGCGGCGCGGGGC
>CALMPZ010000351.1 GCA_937871645.1 uncultured Polymorphobacter sp. | reverse complement strand
GCGCGCGTTCGTGGGCGAGGAGCTCGCCGCGCGTCCGGGGCCGCACCGTCGCCATCTCGAGGAGCGTCCGGTCGAGCGCGACGACGTACGGCGGCACCCTGCGTTCGCGCGCCACCTCGGCCCGGTGGGCGCGAAGGCGGTCACCGGCACGATCACCAACCCGACCCGGACGCAGCAGCCGGTGGTGGCGATGGTCGCCGATGTGCTCGATGCGCAGGGCAAGGTGCTCGACAGCTGGACGATTCCGGCGCCGCTGAGCGTGCTGCCGCCGGGCCGCGTGGTCGGCTTCGACAGCGCGGCGAGCAACATCGATCCCGCCGCTGCCAGCCTGTCGGTCCACTTCCCCGGCATCAAGTCCCGGCCATGATTTTCGCGCGATGAGCGTGGCAGCGCGCGCCGAGGCGCTGGCTCGCACCGGCCGCGGGCTGGAGGCGCGTGCGCTGATCGAGGATGCGGCGTTCCGCGGCGACGGCGTTGCGCTGCTGATGATGGCGTTCTGGCGGCTCTACGGCGTCAACGGGCCGCGCGACTGGGTGGACATGCACCGGCTGCTCGACCGCGCGATTGCCGGCGGCCACACCCCGGCGCTGACGCTCAAGGCGACGCTCACCGCCAACGGCACCGGCGTTCCCGCCGACTGGGCGGCGGCGATGCGGTTGCTGGCCAAGGCGGCGAAACGCGACGCGCCGGCGAAGGCGCAGCTCGAACTGCTCAAGGCACAGGACGCGGTCGAAGATGCCGGTGCCGGCCGTGCGCTGCCCGCGCCGCAACGGCTGGCGGACTCGCCTGATGCGGTGCTCTTTCCAGGCTTGGTGAGGCCTGCCGAATGCCGCTGGCTGATTGCCGCCGCCACGCCCGAAATCCGGCCCTCGACCATTGTCGACCCCATCACCGGCCAGTCGCGCGCCGATCCGATGCGCCGCGCCGGTGCGACCAACCTCGGCCCCGAACGTGTCGATCCGGTGGTGCAGATGTTGCTGCAGCGACTGGCGCGCGCCAGTCAAACCACACTGCCACAGTTTGAGGCGATGGCGGTGCTGCGCTACCAGCCCGGCGACGAATATCGCGACCACCTCGATACGCTGCCCGGCGTCGAAAACCAGCGCCACACGACAGTATTGACCTATCTCAATGATGACTATGACGGCGGCGCTACGGTGTTCCCCGAATCGGGGCTTTCAGTGAAGGGCAAGCGCGGCGACATGCTGGTGTTTCGCAACCTCGATTCAGCCGGTCGACCCGATCCGGCGACGCGCCACGCGGGCACGCCCGTCACGCGTGGTACCAAATGGCTAAGTTCGTGCTGGATTCGCCAGCGCGCCTATGACAGTTGGAGCGCGCGATAACCGTCCATTATGAGGAAGCGCAAAAATGAACTTTGAATACAGCGACAACGGCAAGGCCTGGCTCGAACGCGTCCGCGCGTTCATGGAGCAGCACATCTACCCCAACGAAGCGCGCTACGAAGCCGAAGCGCACGAAGGCGACCGCTGGAAAGTCCTGCCGGTCATCGAGGAATTGAAGCCGCTCGCCAAGAAGGCCGGGCTGTGGAACATGTTCCTCAACATCTGCGACCATGACACCGGCGAATGGAAGGGCCCCGGCCTCACCAACCTCGAATACGCGCCGCTCGCCGAAGAAATGGGCCGCGTCGGCTGGTCGTCCGAAATCTTCAACTGCTCGGCCCCCGATACCGGCAACATGGAAGTGCTGCGCACCTACGGTACCGAAGCGCAGAAGGCGAAGTGGCTGCGGCCGCTGATGGACGGCACTATCCGTTCGGCGTTCCTGATGACCGAGCCCGGCGTTGCGTCGTCGGATGCGACCAACATCGAAACCTCGATCGTCCGCGACGGCAACGAGTACGTCATCAACGGCCGCAAGTGGTGGTCGTCGGGCGCCGGCGATCCGCGCTGTGCGATCAACATCGTCATGGGCAAGACCGACCCCAACGCGCCGCGCCATTCGCAGCAGTCGCAGATCCTGGTGCCGATGGACGCCCCCGGCGTCACCAAGCTGCGCGCACTCAAGGTTTTCGGCTATGACGACGCGCCGCACGGCCATTTCGAAATGCTGCTCGAAAACGTCCGCGTGCCGCTCGAAAACATCATCCTCGGCGAAGGCCGCGGCTTCGAAATCGCGCAGGGCCGCCTCGGGCCGGGCCGTATCCACCACTGCATGCGCAGCATCGGTGCAGCCGAAAGCGCGCTCGAAAAGATGTGCAAGCGTCTGAAGTCGCGCGTCGCCTTCGGCAGGCCGGTTTCGGACCAGGGTGTCTGGCATGAACGCATTGCCGACGCCCGCATCGCCATCGAGCAGGCCCGCCTGCTGACGCTCAAGGCGGCGTACATGATGGACACCGTCGGCAACAAGGCAGCCGCGCGCGAGATCGCGATGATCAAGGTCATCGTTCCCAACATGTCGACGATGGTCATCGACATGGCGATCCAGGCGCATGGCGGCGGTGGCGTCTGCCAGGACTTCGGCCTCGCCTCGTCCTACGCCGGCCAGCGCACGCTGCGCATCGCCGACGGCCCCGATGAAGTCCACCGCGCCGCAATCGCCAAGGGCGAACTGCGCCGCTACAACTAGGCGACCTCTAACCCCTCCCTTTGAAGGGAGGGGCGACTCGCGGTACGCGAGCGGGGGTGGGTGCTTTCTTCGGCACCAAAGACTCTCCCGGCGGCACCGCAGCACCCACCCCCGCTCGGCTTTGCCGAGTCGCCCCTCCCTTGAAAGGGAGGGGTCAAGGAAGGCCAAGACATGCGCGCCAATCCCCGCACCCCCGTCCTTGTCGGCATCAGCCAGTACACCGACCGCACCTCCGCCCCGCAGGATGCGCAGTCGCCGCTCGACATGCTCGAGACGGTGGGCAAGGGTGCGCTCGCCGATAGCGGCGGGCACGACATCAAGGTCGATGCGATTGCCGTGGTGCGGCTGTTTGCCGATTCGTCGCCGGCGTTCAAGGCGCCGTTCGGCCACTATTCCAACTTCCCGAAATCACTGGCCAAGCGCCTCGGCCAAAGCCCCAAGCGCC
Source organism: uncultured Polymorphobacter sp. (assembly GCA_937871645.1). Classification (GTDB taxonomy): domain Bacteria; phylum Pseudomonadota; class Alphaproteobacteria; order Sphingomonadales; family Sphingomonadaceae; genus Polymorphobacter_A. Next base: position 1,403 of record CALMPZ010000351.1, on the reverse strand, counting down.
TGCTCTATGGCCCCGTCGGCGGCAACACGCCGCAGATGCTGGTCAATCTGTTCGCCGAAGGCATCCGCACCGGCGAATGCGATGTCGCACTGCTCGCCGGTTGCGAGCCGCTGCGCAGCCAGGCCAAGGCGCAGAAGGCCGGGCTGGCGCTCGATTGGTCCGAAGACACCGGTGACGAGGCCGAATCGCTCGGCAAGGAGCCGACGATGATCTCGCGCCACGAAGCCGCGCACGGCATCATCATGCCGGTCAGCGTCTATCCGATGTTCGAAAACGCGCTCGGCGCCTATTACGGCCGCAGCCCGCTCGAACAGCGCGCAGCCATCGGCGCGCTGATGCACCGCTTCACGCAGGTCGCCGCCAAGAACCCCTATGCCGCGCTGCCGATCGAACGCAGCGCCGAGGAGCTGATCTCGCCGGTCGGTGACAACCGCTACATCGGCTATCCCTATACGAAATATCTCAATTCGAACATGTTCGTCGATCAGGCCGCCGCCGTGCTGCTGATGTCGACCGCCGCCGCCGATGCCGCCGGCGTGCCCGAATCGAAGCGCGTCTATCTGCACGGCAGCGCCGATACGCACGAACATTATCTGGTCAGCGACCGCGTCGATTACCACAGCGCGCCGGCGATCCGCATCGGCGCCGCGCATGCGCTCAAGCAGGCCGGCATCACGCCCGCCGATATCGGGCATATCGATATCTACAGCTGCTTTTCGTCGGCGGTCGAAATCGCTGCCGACATGATCGGCATCGCGCATGACGATCCGCGCGGGCTGACGCTGACCGGTGGGCTGCCCTATTTCGGCGGGCCGGGGAATAATTATTCGATGCACGGCATTGCCGAGGTTGTCGCGCACTGTCGCGCCAAGCCGGGCAGCTGGGGCATGGTCACCGCCAATGGCGGCTACCTCACCAAGCACAGCTTCGGCGTCTATTCGACAGTGCCGGCGAACGATTGGGTGCGCGATGACCCCGCTGTCTATCAGGCCGAAGTCGATGCGCTGAAGGGCCCGCCGCTTGACGAAGCGCCCAATGGCGAAGGCGTGATCGAAACCTTCACCGTGATGCACGAACGCGGCGCGCCGCAGCCCGCGACGATCATCGGCCGGCTCGATAGCGGGGCGCGCTTCCTGGCGCGGCTCGATGCCGATCCCGCCGGCCTGATCGATGCGCCGGTGATCGGCCGCCGCGTCCGCGTCAGCGCCGCGACGCCCGCCAACAGCGCCGTGCTGATTTAGCGCGCCAATGCCTTGCACGGCCGCGCGCGGTCTGCTACTCGCGCGCCTCTACCGGACGGGGTCTGACCCCGTATGCAGTTGATCGTGCGGTCATGGCGGAACTGGTAGACGCGCAACGTTGAGGTCGTTGTGGGCGAAAGCCCGTGGAAGTTCGAGTCTTCT
>CALMPZ010000350.1 GCA_937871645.1 uncultured Polymorphobacter sp. | reverse complement strand
ATAGGGCACCGCCCAGAAGCCCGCCGCATAGCCGACGAAGCTCATCAGCCCGAAACCGACCAGCGCGAACACGAACGTCGGCGTGCCCCAGATCAGCGCGAACGTCGGCTTGTCGCGCTGGCGCAGCGACTGCGACCAGCTCGACACCGCATAGCCGCCGAGGCAGATCGCCACCCATTGCGGCACGTCGCCGGTCACCGCGATCATGATCGCCGCCAGCGCGCTGAAACCGCCGGCAATCGCGATATTGGTCAGCAGCACGCGCGGCCCGAACTGCGCGACATGAAAGAACGTCAGCGGCGGCAGCACGCTCGACAGGTCATGGTAGAAACGCTTCCAGATGTCGGGGGTCGGCAGCGGCGGCGGCAGGCCGTCGGCACGGCCGCGAATCGGTTCCTTGAGCGTCGCAACCCACACCGACAGCAGCAGCCCCGGGATGCCAACCGCGAGGAACGCCGCCTGCCAGCCGACCAGCCCCATCGGGCCACCCTGCGGATACCAGCCGTTCCAGGTCTTGACGACAACCGCGCCGATCAGCAGCGAAACGCCGGCGCCGATGTACAGCCCCGACGAATAAACCGCGAGCGCGGTGGCGCGGCGTTCCTTGGGAAACCAGTCCGACAGCATCGAAAACGCCGACGGCGACGCGGTGGCCTCACCGATGCCGACGCCGACACGCGCCGCACTGAGTTGCACGAAGTTGGTCGAAAACCCTGACAGCGCCGTCATCGTCGACCACACCGCCAGCCCGATGCTGAGCAGCCGCGTCCGCACCCAGTTGTCCGCCAGACGGCCGAGCGGGATGCCAAACAGCGCGTAAAACACTGCAAACGCCGTGCCGTACAGAAACCCGATTTCGGCATCTGACAGCTGGAGGTCGCGCTTGATGTCCTCGGCCAGGATCGACAGGATCGATCGGTCGATGAAGTTGACCATGTAAACCAGCACCAGCACGAACAGCACATAGCGGGCGTAGGTGCCGCCCACAGGGGGCATGTTCGAATCGGCCGGTGGTGCGGTCGTGCTGGCGTCCATGATGTTCCCCGAGGTTGGCGCTTTGTCGCGTCTTGCTCGCATCGCTAGCAGGGTCGAAGGGCTTCGGGAAGCGGGCAAGCGTGAAGAGCCTCCGGCGGGCAGGCCTCAGGCCTGCACCATAGGTTTGGGGCAGTGCCATCATAACCGGCATTGGTCATTGCGACGCGCCGCCAAACTATTGGTGCAGGCCTGAGGCCTGCCCGCCGGAGGCCCTTAATCCTCGTTCAAAGCCGATATCGTTCAACGATCTCGTAATTCGAGCCGCCGCCGCCCACCGTCGACT
>CALMPZ010000349.1 GCA_937871645.1 uncultured Polymorphobacter sp. | reverse complement strand
ATAGCTGCCCGCACTTATGCTGCGGTGCACAATAGGCACGTCAGTTCCTATCTCCCATGTGTCCGGCAGATCCGGACGTATGAAGGAGACGACAATGAAACACGCGACGATGGGCTTGATGCCCAAAATTGCCCCAGCAAAGGCCAATCCGGCTGCGAAGCGTAACGTTACGCCGCGCCGTCCGGTGTCGACCAAGCCGGGCAATGCCGAATTCCGGCTGTTTCACGCCTGGCGCGCCTGAGCGCCAATGTTGACTAGCGCTTGACCAGCACCAGGGTCGGCCATTCGCCGACCTTGGGCTGGATAAGCGGTACCAGTCCCCGCCCGCGATAGGCGGCGACGACGCGCTGGCGCTGCCCGTTGAGCAACCCCGCCAGCACCAATACACCGCCCGGCGCCAGCGCCGCGCTGACATCGCCCGCCATGCCGACCAGCGGCGCGGCCAGAATATTTGCCAAAATCAGATCGTAACGCGCGCGTTGACGCAGCCGCGGCGCATCCATGCCCTTGGCGGTGACGAATTCGAGTCTGCCCGCAGTGCGCCCCAGCCGTTCGCGGTTGAGCCGCGTATTGGCCTTGGCGACATCCACCGACACCGGATCGATATCGCTGCCGATGATGCGGGCGCGACGGAAGCGCTTTGCCGCGCCCAGCGCCAGTACGGCGGTGCCAGTGCCGAGATCGAGAATATTGTCGAAGCGCCGCGCGCGCTTGGCGAGCCGGTCGATGACTTTGAGGCAACCGTGCGTCGTCGCGTGCTGGCCGGTGCCGAACGCGAGGCCGGCGTCGATGCGGATGCCGATTTGCCCCGGCCGGCGGCGGTGCGCGTGATCGCCGGTGTGGACGTGGAAGCGCCCGGCGACGACCGGCTCGATGCCGGCCTGCGATAGCGTCAGCCAATCCTGCGGCGGCAAATATTCGACTTGCGCGCTGCCCGGTGCGGCGCTGGCGACGGCGTTTTCAAGCCGCGCCACTTGTTCCGCCGTAGGCTCACTAGCGAAATAGGCGTGCAGCAGCCAGTCGTCGGGCTTGTCGGGGTCGGGCTCGTCGGTGAGCAAGGTCGGCGGGACGGGCATGTCGGCGAACAGGTCTTCGGCATAGGCGAGCAGCTCGGCCTCGATGCGGTTGCACGCCAGCGTGACGCGCCAGGCTTCGCTGTCCGCGGACATAGCTGGGGCGTCAGCGGACATAGCTGGCGCCATTTATGTCGAGCGTCGCACCAGTCAGCGACGGCGGTGCGTCGAGCGCCAGCCAGCGGATGGTTTCGCCGACTTCCTCTGCACTCGCAACGCGGCCCAAGGGTATATCGGCGAGCAGTTTCTCGCCGCCGCGGCTCGACAGATATTCCTCCGCCATGCCGGTCATCGTGAAGCCCGGCGCCACCGCGAACGCCAGGATGTTTTCATGGGCATAGCCGCGCGCGATGGTCTTGGTCATGCCGATCAGCCCGGCTTTGGCGGCGGCATAGTGCCAGTGCTGCGGGCTGTCGCCGCGGTGGCCGGCGCGGCTGGCGACGTTGACGATGCGGCCACCACCGTGCTCGCGGAAATGCTTGACCGCCAGCCGGCACAGGTTCGCCGGTGCGCGCAGGTTGATGGCGTTCGACCGCGCCCAGGTCGATGCCCATTCGCTGTCGGTCGCATCGAGATCGACGCCTTCGAACACGCCGGCATTGTTGACCAGCACGTCGATGCGGCCACCCAGCGCCTCGAGCGCGCGGCCCCACAGCTGTTCGGCGGCGCCCGGAATCGCGAGGTCGGCGCCGATCATCCCATCGCGCGGCCGCATGCCGTGCCCCACCACCTGTGCGCCGCTCGCGGTGAGTGCTGCCAGCGCGGCGGCGCCGATGCCGCGCGTGCTGCCGGTGATGAGGATATTGGTCATGGCGATTCCCCGCTGGAGTTGCCGCCCGCGATGCCATGTTCACGGCAGGCCCGCAACAACGCCCAACAAAACGTCAATGTGGCAACTGCATAACCCTGCGCACCCTGAGCTTGTCGAAGGGGCATCGGCGCACCAACGACCCTTCGACAAGCTCAGGGCGAGCGGGGCATTTTGGGCAGTCGGAATTTCGAAGCGTGACGCTACCGGCAAATCGCCCATTGACGTGGTTGCCGTTAACGTAAACTATCGTCGGCAAAACACCTTGGGAGAAACGCCGATGACCGCCACCAA